>JAZRWV010000273.1:0-6834 GCA_045599925.1 Myxococcota bacterium | reverse complement strand
CCCCGGGGCAGAGCCCCGGCTGGGTAGTAACGACAACATTCTGAACTCAGTATTCCGTCTTCTCTAACTCGCGGATTTCAAAATACATCTTCTGATATGCCTGATATCGAAATGCAGCAAGCTGATCCTCTTCAACTGCCTGACGTACAGCACATTCCGGTTCATGCGTATGACTGCATGGCTGAAAACGGCATTGCAATGCATAAGGCTCAAATTCCGGAAAACACCTGCTCAGCTCGCTGGATGGAATTCCGGTAATTCCAAATTCCCGAACTCCCGGTGTGTCGATGATAAAACCTCCATCCTCAAACGGAAGAAGTCTCGACGCCGTCGTCGTATGACGTCCACGCTGGCTCTGAAGACTCAATTCTCCTGTCGCCAAATCCGCCCCGGGAAACAGCTCGTTTAACAGCGAGGATTTGCCAACACCGCTATGACCAAGAAAAGCCGAGTGGCGACCGCCAAGGATGCTCTTTATCGTGTCCAGCTCTATCTTTTCTCGCGCTGAAGCCATGATACAACGATAACCAAGAGCTTCATACAATCGAACATACAGAAGATCGATTTCTTCCGCCTGCTCCCACTTGTTGATAATGATAAGCGGGTCCAAATGCCAATGATGAGCACACACAAGATAGCGATCGATCAGACCGGGTTTTAATGGCGGAGCACCTACGCTTGCCACAACAACAAGCGTATCCAGATTTGCAACAAGGGGTTTTGGCCTCCTGCCCCCTGGTTCCAGACGTTCCACAAGACTCGATCGCGGCTCTATCGACTGAATAACACCCTGATAATCGCGATTCTGAACCGTCTCGGAATGAATCGTAAAATTAACCACATCACCAGGAATTGGGCGCCCATTGCTATACTTCTTGCCCAATAAGGAACACGCATACGGCTTTTCCACGGCAATATGTTCTCCATCCTGACGACATACAAATACGACAGGACCGAGTACTTCAACGACAACTCCACGTTCCATCAGCGATATATCTCCGTCGCCTTGGTGCCTGTCCACGTTCCACCACCCGTGTAACTTTCTTTATATCCCCACTCTCCTTCCATGCTCAGACCGTCATCTCCAATCACCAGATAACCTTTTCCTCTGACTTCCCGACGCCCAACCTGAAAATCGCCAGCCTGTACCCAGTCAAAAATGAATACGCCTCCTTCCACTTTGCCTTCAACTTCACCGCCTGATTTAAATTCAAATGTTCCGCGCGTATACCCATCCGCTTTCTGTGTCAGCGTCATATCACCAAAATTCGTATACCAAAGACCAGAAAATGTCGCGCCAGACGGCATTTCACGAACAGGAATCGTTGCCGTCGACGATGAACAACCCATCGTTCCTAACGAAAGACAACCAAATAACAATGCCGATGCAAGTGTCTTAATTCTCATAGATTCTCCTGTTTTTCCAAATACAAAACGCCTTCTTCAGACGTATGAATACACTACACGCCCCATCTTTAGCACATCCCGACTCTTTTGCACATTGCTCATTGCTCATTGCTCATTGAAAATAATCCCATTCCGTTCGGCGTTGCATGCAACGCCGCAACATTGAACTGCACATTGCTCATTGAAAAAGGGCCGGGCGTATCGGCGCTCCCGATAGCCCGGCCAATCGCGCTGCGTATCGGCAAACGCCGATAGCAGCGCCCCACAAAATAAACCAACATGCAACCGGCATTATCAAAAAAATCGCGTTCCGCGCACACTTCATGCGACTTTTTTCATGGACAATAAAAAAACAAAACAAAAGTGCGTTATTCATGATATGAGACTTACCAGCCTACACAGACTCACATTCAGTCTGTACTCATTTAAAATCCAGGTAAACACGGAGTTTTGCTCATGAAAAAGCGCATCATCATTGCAGCCATGCTGGCCTTTATCCTTGCCGGATGTGCCGGAAGCAACAATGTATCTGTCACTGCAGCCCAGGAAACACAGGAAATGTCTCAATTAGATTCCAGCAATCCGTTTGCTCAAAAAAGCACACTGCCCTACGGCATCATCGATTTCAGCAAGCTCAAAGACGAGCATTTCAAACCTGCACTTGAAGCCGGAATGGCCGAACAGCTCAAGGAAATCGACGCCATTGCGAACAATGCCGATGAACCAACCTTCGAAAACACGCTCGTTGCACTCGAAAAAAGCGGCCAGCTTCTGCTTCGCGCCGAACTGGTATTTTTCAATTTTACCAATTCAAATACCACACCTGAACTGTCGGCTGTTGAAAACGAAATTGCTCCGAAACTCGCGGCACACAGTGATGCAATCATGCTCAATGACAAGCTTTTCAAACGCGTGGAAAAGCTTTACGAATCGCGTGACACGCTCAACCTCGACCCGGAATCCCTCCGCCTTCTCGAAGTTTATTATCGGGAATTCGTGCGAGCCGGCGCAAAACTGACTCCCGAACAGAAAGCTGAAATCACGGCCATCAATGCAGAAATTGCATCCCTCGAAACCGAATTTGGCCAGAATATCCTGAATGAAATGAATGATTCTGCAGTCGTCGTCGATACGGTTGAAGAGCTCGACGGCATGACTGAAGCCCAGCTCAAGATCGCTGCAGAAGCCGCAAAAGCCCGCAATCTCGAAGGAAAATACCTGATTACGCTTCAGAACACGTCGATTCAGCCGGTGCTCAAATCCCTGAAAAACCGCGACCTTCGCAAGAAAATCCACGAAGCATCCCTCGCTCGCGGTATGCGCGGCGGCAAAGGCGACAACCAGGCTAAAGCCATCCGCCTCATTCAGCTTCGTGCAAAACGCTCTGAATTACTCGGTTATTCTTCATTTGCTGCTTATGCGGTCGACGATCAAATGGCCCAGACCGTAGAAAACGTCAACAACATGCTTTATTCCCTCGTCGAACCGGCAAAAGCAAGTCTGGAACGCGAAGCAGCCGAACTTCAAAAACTCATCGACGATCAGAACGGCGGCTTCAAGCTCGAAGCATGGGACTGGTTCTTCTATGCAGAACAGCTCCGCAAACAGAAATACGCTCTCGACGACGAAGCCCTCAAACCTTACTTCGAACTCAATACCGTCATCGAAAAAGGCCTGTTTTATGCGGCTGAAAAGCTCTACGGCATTCATTTCGTCGAGCGCAACGATATCCCCAAATACAACCCGGATATCCGCATTTTTGAGGTCTTTGACGAAGACAACACAGCACTTGGACTTTTTATCGGCGACTACTATGCCCGCGACTCCAAACGCGGCGGCGCATGGATGAGCGATTACGTCTATCAGTCAAAGCTCCTCGGCGAAAAGCCTGTGGTTGAAAACCAGATCAACATCACGAAGCCGCCTGCCGGTGAAAAAACACTGCTCACGTTTGACGAAGTGACAACGCTTTTCCATGAATTCGGCCACGCAATGCACGGACTTTTCTCCAGCGTCACCTATCCGCGTTTCAGCGGCACAAACGTTCCACGCGATTTCGTCGAATTTCCGTCCCAGTTCAATGAAACATGGGCCACACACCCGGAAATTCTCGCGAATTACGCGGTTCATTATCAGTCTGGCGAGAAGATTCCGGAGGAATTGCTGACCAAAATGCGCGAATCCGAACAGTTCAATCAGGGTTACGATACGACGGAATACCTGTCGGCATCGATACTCGATCAGCACTGGCATCAACTGACCTCTCCCGAAGCCAATGCCCTTAACGTCGAGAATTTTGAAAACATCGAGAAGTCACTGCTCGCCAAATCCGGCCTCGACCTCGCGATTGTTCCCCCGCGATATCGCACGACTTTCTTCAACCATATCTTTGCAAATGGCTATTCAGCCGGATATTACGCCTACATCTGGGCTGAAGTGCTCGATGCCGATGCCGAACAGTGGTTCAAGGAACACGGCCTTAGCCGCGAAAATGGCATGAATCTCCGGAACAACCTGCTTTCCAAAGGCTATTCCGTCGATTCGATGACGCTTTATCGCAATTTCACCGGCCGCGATCCTTCCTCCGAACCGCTTCTCGTTCGCCGTGGTCTGAAATAATTTTTTATGGAATGCTTCGCCTTTTTTGCCGCTGTTCTGAAGGAACAACGGCAAAATACGGCTTCGCGTTTTGCCCTATCGCTTTGCGATACGGGCAAAACTACTTTTCCTGTTATTAATTGCATTCATCCGAATGCTGCGAAACATACAGCTCACCCTGTTTTTTACACGTTGGATTCAAATTCACATATTCCAGCGCCTTCAAATACAACCGATAAGCTTTGCAGGTTTCTTTTTTCATTTTGTATTTTACAGCTTCATGACACAAGTCATCTGCACTGTTTTCAACACGCTCTCTCGCTGAACCAGACTTTTTAGAAGAAGCTAATGATTTTGCATCGCCACATTCATCCGCATGCTGAGAGAGGAATAATTCACCCTGTTTTTGGCAAATATCCCCCACACCATTTTGAGCTAATGCCATATTATACATCCAAAATGCATTGCAGGTTTCTTTTCTTATCTTGAACTTCACGGCAAACATACACAACTCTTCAACGTTTTCAGAATACTCTATCGCTTTTTTAACTTCGTCACTTAAACTGGCTTTAGATTTCGGAGGGCGAATGAATTTATTAGTATTCAGCTTCGAGCTATTGACTGATTTTTTAGGGAATACTACCGCGTCACTTATTTTCCTCTCACCACATAAATCAGCATATCCATTCAAAACTCTTTCGGCGGCTTTTTGACATGATTCGTTAGGAAATCCCCATTTCTTCAATTCCCGATACAACGCATACGCATTGCAGTATTCTTTTTTCATCCTAAATTTGACTGCCTCAATACACATCATTTCCAAATCCAGCTCACTATCCGCATTCCCACTTTTTTCCTCACACATTTCTGAGTACATACTCGTGAGCATTTCCCCCATATTCTTGACATATTTGCTGGAACGAACATTCATAAACTTTGAATATGCTTCGCAATAATCATTTTTTGTCTTTATCCGGATACCTTCGTGGACAAGATGATCAGTATCCCGGTTCCCGGTATTAACCACGCCACCACTCCCTTCAATGACATCCTTGACACCCGGACAACGACTCAAATAAGCTGAAATAGTCATATTGCCAGCCCTGCGACAGACATCATTGGGGAATCCCAGACTTTTAGCTTTGATATAAGCCTCAACAGACCTGCAGTATTCCTTCTTTATTTTGAACTTTGTCGCTTCCATACAGAATTCATCTGTAATCTCAGATATCGCTTTCATATCCTGAACTGGCTTATTATGACAGGTCTCCCTATACTGTTCGATGAATTCTTTGCTCTTTTTGCGACATGTATCGCTGGGATATCCCACCAATTCCAAAGCCTGATACATCTGAAAGGCCTTGCAGGTCTCATTCTTTAACTTAGCCTTTGTGGCACCAATACATAACTCCTCTGCGGCCCAATTGTCCTCATACTCTCCTGAATTCTGAGCAAACGCAGGAATTGCAGTCATCAGGAAAATCAAAACGAAAAAAATGATTTTTTTCATCATACACTCTCCACAAAAACTGAACATTCAAAACGATGAAGAAACAGATTCTCATCTTTAATAAAAGGAAAAGGCAGTATTTAAAAGCACATGACAAATTTTTCACAATAAAATCAACAACTTAGAATAGACTTTCTCTTCAAAATGTAAGTATCAAGAAATTTAAAAAACATCTGGAAGTCTTCTCTATTCCACTCTGGATATGTCATCAGTCGAAGTTCAAATGCTCTTGTTCCCTTCTGATAGCCGGGATGCAGGAAACTCACGCTACTCAATTTCAAGCCATGGCGCCGGAAAAAGCAAATCAAACGCATAGCATTTTCATCAGATTCCGGAGGCTCAACTTCAACCACAATACTTCTATTTTTCGATACCAAATCATCAAGAGCCTGTCCCCCGATACCCATATTTCTGAATTTATCAGAGACTGCAAAGTGTTCAATATATGTGAATTTGTCCGTTTTCCAATAAAACATCAGCCCGACATTGATGTCATTTCGAACAATGATATCCTGATGATACCAGAGATTTTCCACACAAAGTTTTGGAAATTTCTCTCTGGGTCTTTGTCGGCGAACCGGAATGCTTTCTTCATAAATCCGCCATATATCATCATTAATCATTGTTCAAACCTTTATTTCAAAACCAGTTCCGATTATCACCAAAACAATTGCGAAACGCCAATCATTTGTCCGAATGTTTCATGCGTCGAACACTCATTCCCAACTGATTCAGTCGCATTGTAATTTTGTGCTGCATGGATGAACTGTCATCTCCGAAAAGCATAGCCCCCATACGTCCGAGATCGCCATGACATGCATCAAAAATCTGTTTCAAATATTGTTGTTCGAGCTGTTTTCGAAGTTCGCCAAAGTCAGCGACCTGGCCGACATGAAGATTCAACCCACATTCATCAGCCTGGCGAGTGAGTGCGTTGCCAGTTTCATTTCTTCGCTCAATCCCACCGAGTAAAGACAAGGCATACAAGTGATCGATTTCAATGATTCGGCTATTGGAAGCAGAGACTCGCAAATCGAACAGTGCTTTCAAAATCAATGTATCCAGAACACTTTCAAGTTCACGGGTATTACCCGGCCAATCATATCCGAGGAACAATTCGCGTGTGGCGTCTTTAAAGCGCACACACAAATCCTTTTCATTCAATTTTTTCTTTGAAGCAAATTCGACGATGATATTTCCGTTTGCGCCAGTCCGTCTTCGATGTTCCATGATGTGAGGTTTCATATCCTCACCGTGAACAATTTTCAGAACCAAAGTCTCGACAAAATCGGGCAGATCATCGCGTCTTTCAGCCAAAG
>JAZRWV010000272.1:0-12846 GCA_045599925.1 Myxococcota bacterium | reverse complement strand
GCTACGATCCGACTTTTGAAATGTTGTCACTGAGGTACCAGACAAAAAAGCGGCCGCGTATGCGCGAGCATAGCGGCCGCCAGGCACGGCGTATCGCAAAGCGATAGCCGTGAAAATTATATATATACATTAAATTTAGTTGCAGGTGCAGGATTTGCCAAAACCAACGTAATAACCCGAATTAACCCATACACATTTAATTTTGCATATCAAATCATCTGAAAGACCAGAGCCTTCAAAAATATCATCACCAATATTTCCTTTGACATTCCACTGGCTAATGTCGCAATTAAATGCCGACGCTCCTTTAAACATATGCATCATTGTGGTGACGTTTGAGACATCCCATTGGCTAATATTGCCGTTGAATGCTTTGGCATCCTCAAACATAGATTGCATCTCTTTGACGTTCGAGACATCCCATTGGCTGATATCGCCATTAAATTCACTATCTTCAAACATACTGTTCATATATCTAACATTTGAGACATCCCATTGGCTGATATCGCCATTGAATTTTGATTTCTGAAACATAAACATCATATTTCCAACTTTTGAAACATTCCATTGACTGATATCGCCATTAAATTCACTCCCATCAAACATAAATTCCATATGAACGACATTTGACACGTTCCACTGGCTGATGTCACCATTAAATTTTGTGTTCATTAACATCCCATCCATTGTGGTGACGTTTGAGACATCCCATTGGCTGATGTCGCTGTCGAAATCATATGCCTGTAAAAACATATTGGCCATATCGGTGACATTTGAGACATCCCATTGGCTGATATCGCCATTAAATCTGTTTGCTTCTTCAAACATCCCATTCATTGTGGTGACATTTGAAACATCCCACTTGCCAATATCACCATTGAAGTGATCAGCATAGCTAAATGTATCGCTCATATTAGTGACGTTCGACACATCCCACTTGCTTAAATCGAGTTTTGAGCGATAATCACGGACAAGGTCGTTTGAGAAACTGAACATATCTTCCATAGATACCAGAGTGCTGGCATCAGGTATATCTGTATTAGAAACAGACTCGAGGTATCCGCTGCTATAGAAAGCATCATTCCTCAGACTGACAGGGCCAAATGACTTGACTTGAATGATTTTCTTGGCATTCTTATACATTTTGTTTCGATATTTTTTAACCTCATCATCAGATAAATTACCTGCGCCTGCATTTAGCGACCATTCCGTTAGTGTTCCCGTTACGGTGACGGTGTAAGTGGTCTCAAAATCCGCATATTCATGGGTTAAATCTTCACATTTTTTTGTGGATTCGGTTTTGCCATCGCCCCAGTCGATCGTCAAATCGCAGTTTTTGGCATAATTTAATGGGAAGATGATGGTTTTATCGTCTTTGGCTGTTTTCCAGACAGTCACGAAAGCTTTTGGAGCGCATCGGCCGTCACCACGGCAAAAATAGTGTGAACTTATGCATTGATCGTCATTCGTGCAACGCGTTGAACATTTGAAATCGATAAAACTGTCGCAAAATCCATCATCTTTGCCGGGTTCGGAATCACAGTCTGAATATTTGCGGCATTCTTCGCCCTGTTTTGATGCTGTTTCAAAGGTGTCGAGCATGTAATTGTGGTTTTTATCGTCGGGATTATCTTGTTTTGGCTGACACTCGCCATCTACGCATTCCTGGTCTTCGCCGCATTTGGGATCGCAGGTGGATTCGATGCACTGGCCATTCTGATCACAACTATTGGGACATTCTGACGGACAGTTGTTTCCTGAATTGCCTGAATCGTCAGAGCAGGCGGCCAACAAAATGCTACATGCCATTAAAAAACGCACTGGCTTCATTTTTGATACTTCCTTTCTTTGAGTGAATTGGGAACAAAAAGGCATGGAATAATTCCATGAAAATTCGGCTATTTAAACCCGATCTAAAAAATAATGTAATTTTCGTACCATAATCATGAAAATAGAATTCACGAGTGTGTGCGTTTCGAAAAAAAAGGTGGGTGTATTTGTGAATATTAGTGATATGATTTCGAATACTAGCCAATTGACGTCTGTGGGGCGTCTATTTTATTTCTGTTTTGAGGCAAAAATGATTCGCAAATCGTTGTATAGTACGTTGTTTTGTGTCTGTTGCATGGGATTTTACGGTTGTGACAGTTCTTCAGGGAATATTGTGGTTGAGCCGGATAATGCCGAAAATGATAAAGAACATTCAAAGGATCCGGAGAAAAGCTGTGAGAACGATCCGTCCAAATGTGAAATCGTTTCGTGTGAAGGAATAGACTTGACGACTGATAGAGATAACTGCGGAACTTGCGGCAATTCCTGTGGTGAACATGGCATATGCACTGATAGTGTGTGTGCCTGTGAAAATGGCTATACAGACTGTGACAAGGACGGCATTTGCGAAACTGCTGGAGCTTGTGAATGCATTCTGAATGAAGAAAAGCCGTGTTATTGGGGGCCTGAGGGCACGGAGAATATCGGTGCATGTCATGGGGGAGTGCAGAAATGTGTTCTTGCAGCGGTGGGCACCGCTTGGAATAATGAATGTGAAGGCAGTGTTGTGCCCTCTTTTACATATACCTGTCAGGCGGGGAATCCTGCATTTGACCAGGACTGCAATGGCGTTCCGGATTCCCAGCAGGACGAGGATCAAGATGGCTATGCGATTTGCAGCGAAGCGGGTGAAAGGCTTGATTGCTGCGACAACGTGGATATGTGCGGAAGCGAGGGTACACATCTGGTTCATCCGGGAAATACGGTGGATTGTGCGGGCAATGGCATTGATGACGACTGCGATGGTCAAATCGATGAGGATACGTCCGTAGACTGTTTTGCTCCTGTCGTCGATACGAGCTGCAAGATAACCAATCGTTCGTGCAGTGCCGTAGGTGAATACAACCATCCGGATTCCAACGGCGTGTCTCATGTTGAATCCATGGTCTATTTTAGCAACTATCTGGATTCGTCTACTGCTCAGCCGACGGAAGCTTTGTCTCTCTTCAAAGCGATGGATATCTGTATGGATGTTGTGACATTAGATAGCAATCAGCCCGGTATTATTGAGTATTCAGTGAGTGGTAGTCCGGATGGCTCAAAGCTTGTGGGGGGCAGACAGATCAATGTTTTGGATGGTATGAAAGACAAAACAGGACAGGTGACGATTGCCCCGCGAGTGGGAACAACTTTTGCCTTATTATCAACAGGAGACGCACAGGATGTTTATCGGGGGTCGTCCAACGATCACCATATCGTTGTTGGTGATTATCTTAGTACTAAAAGTATTTTACCACCGTTATATACTCGATTTCACTCGCGGGTACCGACTCCCGCAGCTTGTGATAATCAATTATATCAATCCTATTATGATCTGGCTATTTTGCATGTCAAACTTCGGGCTCCGGAAACGGCAAAAGGGTTTAGTTTCGATTTTCGCTTTTTAACGCGAGAATATCCAAATTATGTGTGTAGTGGCTTGAATGATGCGATGATCGTTTTGTTGACGGATGAAAACGGAAGACCATTGGTTGATATCAATGGCAATGGCGATCTGAGTGACGAAGATGCAAATATTGCGTTTGACAGCATTGGCAACCCCATTTCCGTGAACAGTGCATTTTTTACGGCATGTGCCGATATTCCCTGTGGCTACGTCTATTCGCCTACCAATGAACAATGTCCTTTGTCGATGAGCTGTTCTGCTGAAACCAATAAGTGCAATACCTGTCCGGATGGGGTGGGCGAACTTGGAGGCGTTTTCAGTGTTCCATTTACAGGCTCAAAAATAGATTACGCCATGGGAGGCGGAACGGGTTGGCTGACGACTCAGGCGCCGGTCAATCCAGGTCAAGTGTTTAATCTCGATTTTTACATCTGGGATACTCAGGATCAAATGTACGATTCGACGATGATCCTCGACAATTTCCAGTGGTTGTGTAATGAAACGACGACAAATACTGGCTTTGCTGTTCCCGTTGAGCAGATTAATTGAGAGGCGTTTGATATTTTTGTGGCATTGCTATGGCCTTTTCGGCCATACGCAATGCTTTGCGGCCTACTGCATACGGCCGCAACTGTTTTTGTGCATGTCGGTTGCGCGGGCGTATCGCGAAGCGATAGACCGCGCGAATGCGTGGCGTATTGGCCGTTTCGGCCAATAGCCATGCCCCCAAAAAACACATTTTTTTTCGATTCGGATGTCACAATTTTTTTTTGAGGTAATCATTAATAGGGGGCGTATTAATGACAGGAGGTCTCATGAAAAAGTATGACAAAGCTGCTGTAAGACGCAAATATTCTGAACAAAATTCGATGTTTGAAATCGAAAAGCCAGCGAAATACGTTAAAAGCGACATTTCAGCTGTCAATTTGGGCGGCATCGTTTTCTGGATGCTGATAGCCCTGATTTCATTTGCATTGCGGTTATTCTAGTTCAGGCCGAATTTGTTTTTGATGTCATCAAAGCTCAGATCGAGGAGTTTTGCGATTTCAAAGAGATAAGCCTGAAGTCGTGCGGGTGGAATATCGTCGAATGCCTGCTGCTCGAATTTTTCGAGGATTTTGGAAGGAATTCGAGATTTGAGGGAGAGTTGTGCGAGCGTCAGTCCGAGGGCTTCGCGCTTGGATTTTAGCCATATTCCGGCATTATCGGCGCAATTTTCCGGATGATAATCCTTGTTGATGGTGAATGTCTGTGACAGATTGCGAGTGACCGCCTGATTTTCGTGAGAAGAGTGGGATGAAAGTTTTTCTGGTTCAAAATCGGCTCGTTTGTAGGCTTTTTCGAGCTGTGCAATGATTGCGAGTGTCTCGTCGCGGTTGAAAATATTTGAAACGAGGCCATTTTCGCGACGGTAACCTTCCCAGAGAATGCGGTAAGTCTGGCATGCTTCATCGGGTGAAGATGCGAGAAGGAACTGTCGTGGCTGGGCCTGAACCTGAATCATGGGCAGGCAAAACTGGTCTTCGAACGAGAGGGAAATCATCGCATCGCGCTGAATTTCATCGCATTCACGAACGAGTGGGTCTTCGCGCATGAAAAGCGAAACATCGGCGAGGGACCGTGCAAAAAACCAGCGTCTGTCGTCATATGAAAGGCTTCCTAGAAAGTGGATATTCGTGCCGAGGAGCATTGCCCAGGCATGACAAAGTGCGCGACTCTGAAGAATTTCGCTGTTTTCCCGACGATTGTTGAGCAGAAATGCACATCTAAAACCGGTGAGTTCAGCCACAAACTGGTTGAGTTGTTTTGGCGTGAGTTGTTGCTGAATGGATTTAAACGTCCAGGATGTTTCGCAATCTTTTAGGATAGTGACGAGTTCGTCATTTTCTGGGAATCGTTCGAGATACCGAATGAATGCGTAACGCAGCCAGATTGTGGCCATTCGAATAGACGAAGGTTCGGGATCGGCGATGAGAACGGGGACATCAGCACGAAGAAACAGATCGCAAGCCAGATTTGAATTATCGGCAGTGGTATCAATGACGATGTCATCATATTCAGTCATTTCGCGCAAATGCGCGTGAATGATGTCCGATGTTTCCTGTTTGATACAGGCATAATCAAGTCCGTTCTGAAGTGTATGAACGGGCTTGAGAGTATCGATTGTTTGAATCTTTGGATTCGAGAAATCGATGCAGTTTGCGAGGGCCGCCCATTGTGACAAATCGATGAGCAGGACGTTATGTTCTCGAATGGCGAGTGATTTAGCCAGAGCAACAGCACACGTGGAACGACCGATACCGCCTTTGGGACCGGTCATGACAATCATTCGTTGCTGTGAGTGGGTTCTGGCCATCAGGATTGAGTTTCTTTCATGAATTCAGCGATGCGCTCGAAAGCTTCGCTGAGGATTTCTTCATCGGGCAGGAATACGATTCTGAAGTAACCTGCGTTGTCGTCATGATATTCGAAACCGCTTCCCGGTACAACAACAACCCCTTTGGATTCGAGCAGATTTTTGCACCATTCCTTATCGTCTTTGACGCCGTCCACGCGCACAAAAGCATAGAAACTGCCTTTTGGGCAAACGCAAGAAAGGCCGGGAATGGAGGCGATTTTTTTCAAGCAGATGTCTCTTCGATGCTGCAGTTTTTGAATCACCTGAGGGAGATGGTTTTGACGTCCTTCAAGACATGGACGAATGGCCCATTGGAAGATATGACTTGAACAGAGGCGAGCTCTGAGCATTCGGCAAATTGTGTCGAAATAATTTTCAAGTTTTGCGTGCGGGCCGGAGACGATTCCCCATCCCATGCGGATTCCTGGGCCGAGATAGGCTTTGCTGAGGCCGTTGAAGGTGACGACACATGCTTCGTCATCGAGTGATGCCAGACTGATGTGGTGAGAAGTCTCGTCGAGGATGAGTCGTTCGTAAATTTCGTCATTAAAAATAAGCAGATTGTTATCTTTGGCGAGCTGAATGACTTTTCGCAGACAGTCTTCGGAATAGATGGCACCAGTGGGATTATTGGGGTTGATGATGACGATGCCGCGAGTGCGGTTGTCAATAAGGGATTTTATCTGCTCGATATTGGGCTGCCATCCATCGCGTTCGTCGAGCTGATAATATCTGGTTTCGACGTTGAGTCGTGTCAGAATGGTGGCATAAAGAGGATAAGTTGGAGTTGGCAGAAGAATATTGTCACCCGGGTTGACGAGTGCGGTCAAAGCCAGGTCGATGCATTCACTGGCGCCATTTCCGGTATAGGTTCCGACGATATTTCGGATGTTCTGTCGGCATGATGCATCATGTTCGATAGCCTGAAGCGCATCGGGTAAACCTTCCGAAGGCGCATAGCCATTTTTGTCATTTTGAATTGCCCAGATAGCGGCTTCTTTTGCTTCCGGGACGAGATCAAAATCGTAGACATTTGGGTCTCCGATATTGAGATAGAGAATATTTCTACCCTCTCGTTCCAGCTTTTTGGCTAAAACAGTAACCTCACGAATGGCATAACGGATATTGGTGGTGTTCGTTGATGGGGTGATATAGTCGCGAGAATAGATTGTCTGTTCCATAGACAAGCCTTTATTCATCCTTGAATAAACTATTAAATCGGCGAATTAAATATTGAAGAAACGGTGCAATATAGACACCGTTTCCAAGCTAAAAATTATGATATTAATCTTCTTTAAGTGCAAGAATATAGTGCAAAATTTCTTTCACTCGCCTGAGCTCCGGATGCTTGACGAGGAAGAAGAATTCTCCCATGGCGTCTGAATAGGCAACGGGAACAGGCTCAGACATGACCATGCAGTCACTGAACTGTGCGAGGATTTCCTCGTTGGTGTGCTTGAAGTTTTCGTTCACTCTTCGTCCTGCAAAACCAATCGAGTACTTGATGGGAGCATCGACAAACGGATAGCAGTCATGGAATGATGCAGCCCAGACTTCGTAGAGGTCGATATCAGCGGAATAGTTCATCATGTCGATGGTATAAAGCCCGGGGGGACGGACGTTGATTTCGAGGAAGCAGTAGTCAGTGGGATCATTGCAGGTGCGGAACCACTCGATGTGGAAAAATCTTTCACGGACTTTGAATGCTTCGACCGCTCTGCGGCCAAGTTCTTCAAGTTTCGGATCGACATGCGTGACATTGTAATAATACATGGATTTTGCATCGTTGACGCACTCCATCACACCGGCATTGTATTCGTGAGAGGTTTTGAAAAGAATGCGTCCATGGCGGTCGACAAATCCATCAAACGTGACGATGTCGCCATGAATAAACTGTTCGCAGATATATCGACCATGTACATATTCAAAACAGTGGCTGATATCGTCGTCGTTTTCAAGGGAATAGGTTGCGGAAGCCCCTACACCGACGACAGGTTTTACGACAATTGGAAAACCGACTTTTTTCGCAAATGCACGAAGCTGGTCGATATCTTCGACTTCAGTGCCTTCAGCAACTGGAAGACCGGCCGCGCGAGCAATGCGTTTCATTTCGACTTTGCTGCGGTTGATATCGGTTTGTTCCGGTTTCTGGCCAAAAATATTAAAATCCAGTCGAAGCTGTGATTCAAGGCCAAGCCAGTATTCATTTTGCGAATCAATGCGATCGATTTTGCCATATTTGGATGTCAAATAACCGACAGTTCTGATCATCGCATCGTAGTTCATCATATCGGGAACATACACATATTCATCAAGTGTGTTGCGAAGTTCGTCCGAAATGTTAGGACTGTCGCCAATTCCCAATGCCGTGTCGCCGTATTTTTTCAGCGCCCGCGCATAATTGATATGATTCTGCGGAAAATGCGGGGATAGAATGATGACATTCATGAATGTGTCTCCACGGAAAAGCCCATTGCTTTCGGTTTATAAAACAATATGTGCCATTATAAACACATATTTATGTGGTTCTATATCACACAATCGGGCGTATTTCAAAATGAAGAAAGTGACGTATGATAACTGTTTTTTTTCGTTCTTTTTTTGTGAAAACGGGCCTATTGCAAAGCAATACGGCCCGTCTTTCGTCCTATGTCTTTTATAAAGACATACGGCCGAAAAAATATCATTCACTGGTTACAACTCAGCAGGGATGAATGCAAATCAACTGAAATGCAGGCACTAATTAAGTTTCTGAGAAATGGGAATGGGGCCCCATTTCTGCTTAACGAAAATATGGCTTAAGCTGCAATATTCGCATCGCAGCTTAAACATTGCGGATTCCAAAGGGCTTAGCCCTTTGGCGGGGGGCCGAGAAGGCAGGCGCCCTGTGGGCGGCTGGCATCGCAGAGCCCAGTGAACAAATGAAATGAACGAGTTGGAGAGCCGGAAGGCTCGGGAAACGAAGTTCATTTCATATTGTGAACTGAGTCCCCTGGGTAGAGCGCCGGCTGAGATATAACGAGCCGATCGATGTTGCGGCGTAGCATTTAACGCCGTTACGATGAGCCGTGAGCAATTGGATGTTTAACCGAGCCGATCGACGTTGCTATTTGCCGATGCGAATGATTTCGATATGAGTTTTGACGACGCCGGCGCGGAGCATATCGATGAGATAAGCGGCTCCGTAAGAGAGATCGATGACGCGGCCTTTGACAAAAGGTCCGCGGTCGTTGATTCGGACGACGACGCTTTTTCCATTTTCCTCATTGGTGACGACGACGATGGAACCGAAAGGGAGTTTTTTATGAGCGGCGGACATGCCGTACATGTCGAAGACTTCGCCGCTGGCGGTTTTGTTTCCATTCAGACCTGGGCCATACCAGCTGGCTTTTCCATCGAGATCGTATTTGCCGGAGTCGGGATGTTTTGGATATCCGTTTGCGGCCCATTGTGAGTATGCGTCGTTAAGAGCGGCGTCACCATAAATGAGGGAAGGGTCTTTTTTTTGTGAAACGATGGCGGATTTTGATGTGTTTGTGGCGGAAACGACATCCCCGGTCTGAGATTTTGATGAAGCGCATGACAATGAGGTCATGGCCAGCGTCAGACAGAGCAGGAAGAAGAGAGGTGAATGACGCATCAGGCGCATAAGAAGTCCCTTTTCGAATGAAGAAGTCGTAGGAAGAGCCATCAGATACAGAATGTGCCGGCGAGATTTGCCGGCACATTGAGGAAAATCAAGCTTCGCCCATCATGAGAGCGATGTCGATCTGGTTTTGAGAGATGGAACCTTCGCGTTTGATGACGGGTTCACCATCGGCGAAATCGATGACGGTGGAGGGGGCGGACTGAGGAATGTCGCCGGCATTGACGAAGATGCTGACATGAGACATGAAATTTTTCTGAATCATTGCAGGGCTTGAAGCGCCATTTTTCTTTTCGCGGTTGGCGCTGGAGACGAGGAGCGGGCGGTCGAGTTCGCGCAGGAGCTTGAGCAGCCAGGGCTCGGAGGGAACGCGGACGCCGAGTTTTCCGCCAGCTTTTGTGAGAGGCTTGAGAATGGCTGCAGGAATGGTTTCTTCGTTTGGCTCGAATCGAATGGTGAGTTCACCCGGCCAAAGTTTTTTGGCGAGGATTTTGGCTTTTGAAGGGATGTTGGAAGCGACGGATTTGAGGCCTTCGTAGCTGGAAATGAAGACCAGTGAAGGGGCTTTGGCGGTACGATGTTTTGAAAAGAGCAGAGCATTGACGGCTTTGGGGTTTGTGAGATCAGCAATGATGCGGTAGCTGGAACGGCAAGGGATGCAGACAATACCGCCGGATTCGAGACAGCTTTTGACGTTGATAAATTCTGAACCGCGCATCATATCCTGAAGTTCTATCGTACGCATGAAACTCTCCTTTGTTATGCGTTAATGAGTCGTATTGTGTGGCTGTTTTGGCAGTTCCATTGGGATGGACGTGGAAACATGAGCCATGAAAATTGGTATTTATAACAAAAAAGGATAGGATTTAAGCATTGTCTTGCTGAGAGACATGAATTTTTTGAAAGAGAGAGATGAAATTGAGGATGCACGGGCTATCGGCTGTGCCGATACGCCCAGTGTAACGCCGCTATCGGCTGTGCCGATACGCGACGTTAACCATTTTGAAGAGAGACGTATAAAAGAGATGAAATTATTCCTAAGAAGTTTGTTTGTCATTTTATTCATGTTTTTGCCGATGGTTGCACAGAGTGAACCGTTGTATGCGGGTCAGACCGACAAAGGTGTGGTTCGTGATCACAATGAAGACAGCTATATTATGATTCCGGAGCATGATATTTTTGTTGTTGCGGATGGGATGGGTGGGCACGCGGCAGGAGAGGTTGCGAGTATGATGGCTGTCAATACGGTGAAATATGTTGTCAATCTTCCCGGAATGAGTTCATTGGGAAAAATATGGTCCAGACTGAGAACGGGGGTGGTTGTTTCATCCTATCACATGGCGAACCTGTTGATTTTGAAGGATTCGATGAGTGTATCGGAACATCGAGGAATGGGAAATACAATGGTATCGCTGGTTGTTCGAGGTGAATATGCCGATATCATCAATGTCGGTGATTCACGAGCGTATCGGCTTCGCGGAGGTAAAATCGAGCAGATATCGCATGATCAGTCGCTTGTTCAGAAATACATTGATGATGGGGTGTTGAAGACGCCGGAAGAGATTGAAGCGTTTCCGTATAAAAATATCATTATGCAGGCGATGGGAACGCAGGAATCGATAGTTCCGGATATTTTTGAAGAGAAGCTGGAAGCTGGGGATATTTATTTGTTGTGCAGTGATGGGTTGACGAATGAAGTTTCAGACGAGGAAATAGCGAAAATCATATTGGAGAGGGGGGAAGATTTGTCTGGAGCAGTTAGCGAGCTAATAGCGCGAGCGAACGAAGCGGGAGGGAAAGATAACATTACAGCGGTGATTGTTCGATTTTGAGGGATATGATACACAAACCAAATTACATTATTTGACCCGCGCGGCTGGTACTGATATAAAAGATAAAAGAAGTAGTGGGGGAACAAGACCACGAGGAAGCATTGAAACATCGAGTTATTTTTACAGCATTATTATTATTGACGGTGAGTGGGATACCGTCAGCCTATGCCCAGGACAGTGGAGCAGGGGTTGAAGAGAAGCTGTATAATTTTGATGATATGCTGATCGATGGTGAGTTTCGGGATCCTCAGGGGATGTACGAGAGGGCTCGAGCAGAAGCAAAATTTGAAGGCGTATTGAAGATCGAGCGAAGCTTTATGCCTCGGCTAGATGAGAATGCGCAGGAATCAACGATGCGTCCATAAGCAGATGAAAATCTGCAGTAAATAAGGGAGTGATTGAATGAAGATCATATGCAGCGGTTGTGGTGCTAAGCACTGGCTTTCAGACATGCAGCTTTCGGATGGTGGCTGTAATGTGGTTTGTCCGCATTGTTCGACGACAAATTTTGTGGATGCCTCGATGGTGGATCCAATGTCTTTGGAACCGCGCTGGTATTACGCAATCAATGAAGAAACAGTAGGTCCGTTATCGACGCGCGATTTGGAGTTCAGTTTTCAGAATGGCCAGCTCACACTGGATTCGTATGTCTGGTGTGATGGGATGTCGGACTGGATGGCACTTGGAGCGGTAGCGGAATTTGATTATCTGCTTTCACCGGTTCAGGGTGAGCCGTATGGTGTGAACGAAGCGACCCGTGTTGCGGGAGGAGCGACGGTTGGTGCATTTGCGCAGTATCCGTCTCCCGGCACACTGGGCAATGGCGAGGAAACAGCGGCGATTGATCTGAGTGAATTCAATGCACAGGCAGCTCAGAGCAGTTATAGTCCGTTTGACAACAATGCTGCAGGCGGTATTGTTGGCATGGATGGTCGGGAAGCCCAGGATGATGAACCAGTATTTGATATGGGTTCGCAGCAGCCGTCAGCCAATGCGGCGAATGATATGGTGGGGGCTCGCAGTGAGAACTCTGTTTTGTTCAGTCTGAGCAGTCTTCAGGCTGTAAGCGCGGGTCCGGCAGCACCGGCGGCAACACCGGCAACGGCTGGTGGCGGTGCCGGTCTTATCGATGTGAAAGCACTGGCATCATCGGCACCGGCTCCGAGACGTCGTACCAATGAAGTCATTGACAGTTTTGGCGGCAGTGCCATTCCTATGGCAACCGTTCTTCCGCTTGGGAATAAGAAAGACAATACACCTATTTATATTGGGATTGCTATTGCTGCAGCAGTTTTGATTGCGCTCGTCGTTATCATTGTTCTGGTTGCTGGTGGCGGCGATAACAATAATAATGCACAGCAGCAGGTGGCTGGTATCAATACAAACAAGGCACTTGCAGTTGATGATGGTCTTGGCTTAGAGGCAGGCCGGGCTGCAGAAGAAGCCAAGAAGGCTGCTGAAGAAGAAGCCGCCAAGAAGGCTGCTGAAGAAGAAGCCGCCAAGAAGGCTGCTGAAGAAGAAGCCGCCAAGAAGG
>JAZRWV010000271.1:0-17940 GCA_045599925.1 Myxococcota bacterium | reverse complement strand
AAGCCGATACACCGCGCTAAGAGCCGTGCCACAGCACGGCTTTATTTTTGGAGGCGCGGCTATCGGCAAAGCCGATACACCGCGCTTTACGTTTTTGATTGAATGACAAGAAAATAATACACATAATGTACTGCGCATTTTTGCTTTAAGGAAATACGACGATGAAAAGAAAAACTTTTTTGTGTGGTTGTTTGCTCCTGGCTCTTTGCGGAATGAATGGATGCTATGATTCCGAGACGCCGTCCAGTCAGGTTGGAAATGAATGTGATCCGGCATGCACCGAAGGCCAGAAGTGTCAGGATGGTACATGTGCGGATTCTGAACCTGCTGCAAACGATTGTGAACCAGCATGTACGAACGGTCAGAAGTGTCAGGATGGTACTTGTGTGGATCCGGAACCTGCTGCAAACGATTGTGATCCTGCATGTGATGAAGAAAATGGGGAAACTTGTGTGGATGGCGAATGTGTGTCAAATGATGACGATCCTGGTGATCCAGGAGAGGGTTCTCAGGAAGAGCCCAACATAGAAGAAGTGGCGCAAATTCAGGTTACACCGGTCGATGGTCTTGTGACGATTCAGGGAAAACTGAATGCGGGATTTTCCATTTCATTGAGTCGTGAACCTACCAAAGATGTCGAGATTCCGATTAAAAGCCTGAACGAGGATGCGGGCAAAGTGGAGTCATCGAAAATCGTATTTAATTCCGAAAATTGGAATAAACTGCAGCAAATTAAGATAGTCGCTGGTGATGCCGTTCTTGCAGATAATCCCACTGATTACGTGATAGAAGTTGGACCTTCCCAAAGTGAGGATTCCGGATTTGACAAAATGGAAAAAGTCGAAGTCCGTGTGAGTCATTACAGCCTGAATGGCGGAAATCCTGGAGATATTTTACCAGGTGAGCTAAAGCTGGATAAAAAAAGTGTTGATGTATTGCTCAAAGGAGATGCCGTGTCGCTGACGGCATCGTTTGATAGAAAAGATGTTACCGATCCTTGCATTCATATGGTTGTGACGAATGAAACAGATGACGTCGATGTAAAGGATCTCATAAGTGTTCAGCATGAGGAATGCGCGCACACGGTGACGATAAAGAGCATTGTCGTTCCGAATGACGAAAAATGCATCTCGAAGAAACTCGATCTAGCCAGGACTTTAAAGCTTACAGCCAGTCATAGCAGTGGCAAGACAGCTTCAGCGACGATTGAGCTCAAACCCTATATGCCCCCGAAATTAACGCTGACGAATTTGAGTAAAATCCGCGATTTTACGACTCAGGGACACAAAAAAGTTTATAACAATGGCACTTATGAATTGGGTGAAATGGATTGTAATTATTACGATGCTCATTCGATTCAGGTCATGAATCACGATATGATCATCAATTATGTCGAACCCAGAATGTATATGTATGGAGATTCGAAATATGGCACGCGAGCCAGCGTCGTTGCA
Organism: Myxococcota bacterium; assembly: GCA_045599925.1. GTDB lineage: Bacteria > Myxococcota_A > Bradymonadia > UBA4248 > UBA4248 > UBA4248. Next base: position 16,486 of record JAZRWV010000271.1, on the reverse strand, counting down.
GCTGCGAGATTTTTGGTGACTCAGTTTCCCAAAGACATTCCATACGCGAGTTCGAGTCTGAAAAGTACCTCCTCATTGAATGATGATGATAATGCAGGCAAATTGAAATATAATGTTTCAACGATTGGCAATTATACGTGGACCGATCGTGATTATAATGAGGATCGCACGAAAGTCCGTGTTTATGGATTAAATCTGTCAAAAGAAGGTTACAACACCTATTCATTGAACATAAAAGATTCGAATATTATTTTAGGTAGAAAGGGACAAAAAGAAGCATTGCCATGGGGATGTGCAGCAACCAATGCCGATGGCAGTGCAGTCACAACCAAGGATGACTCGAATGCAACCAAAAGTGGCTCAAAGGTTATCGCATATCCTGAAAATGGGCTTTGTTGTTCGGGATTTGTGAGCTGGGCGCTTCACAATGGTCGGTTTTATCTGGGCAATTTTACGACGCAGCTTTTCGCACGCAATACTTCCAATAAGATGTGTGTTGATAGTGATGGCAATCAGCTTCGCAACAACCAGTGCAAAGCATACCTGGACAAAACACCGGGTGTTTTTAATGGTAATGGAAAACATTTTGACGCTTTTGAAAAAATCAGCCAGCTCAAGGAAGAAGATTTCGTCAAAGTATCGACTCTGACCAATGATTCGGAGATCAAAGCAGGGGATTTATTGTGGTATGGGACTTACACATGTACGAAAGAAAATGGCAGTTGTCCGACAGAACCCGTAAAATGTCAGGGCGGTTCGGGCCATGTGGCGATGGTCCTTGGTATCTCGCGCAACAAAGATAAAACTATTAATAAGGTTTACGTCGCCGAAGCGACCCATCCTGCAGGAAATCATCTTCAGGCTTATACAATTGATAAATTAAAAGAAACCTGGACGAATAAGGTTACGGATAAAACAAATTGCAAAGTAAAGGATTCACGATTGATCAAGATGGACAGAGTTTATAACTATTATTACAACAAGAAAAAATCGAATTCGGAATTCACCAAGGGGTTGAATGGTGAGGATTTCAATAGCTATAAATATGAGGAATTGTGGTTTTAGCGGGAACATATTATGAAAAAGCTGCGTATGGCGGCACGCCATAGCAGCTTGCGAAAGCCGTATTCCCGGGCCTTGCGCCATCAGCGCAAAGGCTGGGAATAGGCTTCGCCGCTCAAAAAAATCGTGACAAAATAATGACGAACCGTGACACAGGTCTGTCGAATTATACTTTAGGGAAAATTAATCGCTAGATTTGTGGGCCATTGGCCATACGGCTCGCGGCAGCCGCTATGCCGGGACATATGCGACTGCAAGAAGGGGGCATCATGATGCCGGAAATGGCTGGACACCTGAAAATTATGCAGTGGCATTCAGCTGACATGATGCATTATTCATAATCATATAAATGTGTTGTTTTGGGGGCCTGAAATGAGTTTTAGACTGATAACAACAGTCCGATTATTCACATGTAATGCTCGAATCGATCAGGGATGAATTCGCAAATAAATGAATTGTTTCCCAGCCCTGTGGGCCCTTAAGCGTTGCACAGTAATTCTCCTGTGACATGCCGGAATAATAAAATAAGCCTGCAGAATTCGTTACACTTCGGACATCCCACTTGCTCAGGTCCTGATTAAATGTCTGTGCATAATAAAAAAGATTAGGCATATTTGTCACATTGGACGTGTTCCAGCTGCCGATATCCTGATTAAATGCCTCTGCATTATAGAACATGTTGCTCATATCATTGACTTTGGACGTGTTCCAGCTGCCGATATCCTGATTAAATGCCTCTGCAAAACAGAACATGCTGCTCATATCGGTGACTTTGGACGTGTTCCAATTGCCGATATTCTGATTAAATGCCCGTGCAAACTGAAAAGCTTCATTCATGCTGGTGACATTTGAGACATCCCAGCGGCCAATATCTGAATTGAAATTACTGGCATTGTTAAACATCTGTTTCATTGTCGTAAGCCGCGTTGCATCGGGTATATCCGGCGCAGCAATGACATCTGGCCCTCTGCCGTTAAATGGATTGATCCCAAAACCGACTTCGCCAAAGCTCCTGATCATGATGAGCTGTGTATTGTTATTGAAATAGAACTGAAGATTATTCACTTTGCCGGTTATTTTGATATAATAATTGCCGTTTGTTGAATACTCATGTTCTATGAAGGTGTTGGAGCTTAATGGAGCTGTATGGCCATCCCCCCAGTCAATTTCAGCGTTGGAATCGAATTGTTCAGAATCCAGAGAATAGTTAAAACTCAATTCTCTGAGGGATGAGCTTGTGCCGTCTATCTTGACGGCTGCTTCGAAATAGGCGACGGCGCATCGTCCGTCATTGCGGCAGACATGATCGGGAAGGCACTGGGAATTGTCTGTGCATTTCGTCGAACATTTGTTATTGAGTGCGCTGTCGCAGAACTGTGTGCAGTCTGTATTTTTTTGACATTCTTTGCCCTGATCCGAGGCTGTTTCATACGTATCGACCATCAGATTGAGGTTTTCATCCACGGGTTCGACGATCGAAACGGGGACGGTTAAATGCACATTTTCATTTGTTGGATCGACGATATTCAGATCACAGCTGCACATGTCGCCGTCTTCATTGGATTTTACCGTAACTTCGGCACCGGCAGGCCCTATGGTCAGTATATTTTCAGAAACCGTGACGCAGCGTGTGGATGCGGCAACATTGAGCACTTTATCGATTTCGGCTTCTCCCTTGCCGTTAAAGTAGTGAATCTTAACTTTTGCTTCTGTATTGATCAGGAGCTGCACGGGATTGGGGGTGACGGTAATATAGGGAAGGCATTCGCCGTCAAGGCATTGTGATTTGCAATGTTTTTCAATCCAGTTTCCGGACATGCAGACGAGGGCTGAGGCTGCGTCAGGGCTGCAGGTTGTGCTTCCATCCTGAATGCATTCACCAACGGATTCGAGGCATTTTCCGTTGTCACATCCATTTTCACAGGGCGTCTCAGTCCAGCTGTTGGATTCACACGTTTTAACGCTGGAATTGTCATCACTGCATATTGTTTCATTTTCTGTGCAGATCCGGGTGATACATTCGCCATCCTGACAACCCAGGGGACATTCTGTCGATCTTGTCCAAACCTCATCCATGCATGTCATGAGTGATTTTTTATCAAATGAGCAGACCGGAGACTCATCTTCACTGCATTCAGTAATACAGCTGCCATCGGTACAGAGAATATCGCATGTTTCGGATATCATCCAGCGCTGATCCTGGCAGGTTAGAACTTTTTCATTATTCTGACTGCATCGTGGTTCATCTTCCTCGCTGCAAGGATCGAGGCATTTGTCATTTTCGCAGCCGAAAGGGCATTCCGTTTCGATTTCGTAGTTGTTATTTCTGCAGACTTTCAGGTTATTTTCGTCACAGACATGAGCGTCTTCGACGCAGTTTCGAATTTCCAGGCATTCGTGTTTATTGGGGGCCAGTTCGTAGCCTTCATTGCATTCAAACGTACAGACGTGATTTGCGGTGCAGCCGGTAGTCGTGGCATGTTCAGGAATGAAATCATCGCAGGGGATGAGATTAGGCTTGTCCCTGATATTGGCGACGACGGGGGCGCATTGGCATTCCGAGGTACCGAATTTTTCTTCGTCGATGTCGAGGCCGCACAGGCCGGGATCTGTAACTTCATTTAAGGAACACGCAGGCGTGAGCGCTGTTGCACAAAGGCATGCAAAAAAGATTGTGTATGTTTTGGTCATGATGTTTCTCAATGGAAAAGAACACAAAAGCTACAACAGTATAACGAAAGAATTGTGACAGGTGAATAAAGAAAAGTCTTATTTGGAGGTGGCTTCGCCTATGGCCCTTTGGCCCATACGGCTCGCGTCAGCCGCTATGCTGAAGCATCCGCGGCTGCAAGACTTAGACAGAGCGACGGGAAAACAAACCACTAATTAATAATCAGAGGTCCACTCGTCTAAAGAATAGAAAATAACATTTGAATGTGCTAAAGAGTTAAGAGACTGTGTGAATGGTTCAAATGCTTCAACAAACTTCCCTCAAATTGAGCAATGAAATGAATTTTCGTACTAATATTCTTCTTCTATTTTTATGGACAGGATGGGCTGGTTTTCTTTCAGCATGTGTAGAAACTGACAACAGCTATTGTTACAAGGAAGGATATTCGACATCGGATGATTATTGCACGTACATCTGCGTAAACGGCGGATGGAAAGCCCAATGCAATAATATGGAACTTCAGAATTGCCTAAATAACATAGCATACGACTTCGATTATTGCATGTCGCGTACTGGTGCCAATTGGCATAGTTATTTTTAGGAGGTCCCATGACTCATAAAAAGTCCTAAGAAATGTCTGAATAAAACAATATTATAGGCAGTAATTGCCGAAAGACATGGAACCAAGGATTTTCGCCATCCAGTGAATGGCGAAAACCACAGAGCCCAGTGAGCAAATGTGCCGGAACAAGTTGAGGTGCCGACAAACTCGGGAAACAAAATTCATTTCATATGCAAACTGAGGAATCGTGGAAAAGCCCCAGTAAAACTAGCTGTGAATTTCAGACCATCCTTAGAACGTATAGGACATAGCCAATGTGGCCTCGAAAAAGACGGATTCGTTGATGCGCACCGAACCATCTTTTCGATGATTGAAAGCTTTCACAGTAGAAGCAGAAATAATGCCCGGAATTTTCAGATCAAAACCAAGACCAAAATTATCGGTAATCAGATACTGATATCCGAAACCAAAATACATGCTGTACTGCGTATGAATATGCTCACCATCAGTTGTTTTGCCAAACAGAAAGCGTGCACCGAGATCGAAATTAAAGATATGCGGATCACTTTCTGGAGCAAAAAAACTGATATATGCCCCGAAACCACCGACCGTTCGGTTCCAGTCCCCATATTCGATAACGCCATATTTCTCATAACCGCTGTGATATATCGTGCGTTCAACCTCTTCAAGAGTCGTTCCAGGATCGAAATGGATAGAAGTATAGACCCCAACATACTTCCAATGATATCCGACATCAAGCTCACCGGAAAAGCCTCTTGTTCCTACCTTAAAAGGATGATACCCGGTTGAGAGCACCTGTGAACCCGCAAAAACACCGATATCGGCTTTTATCGAAAGACCTTCATGCCAACGGCGTGGTTTGTTTTCAAAACTCAGGCTTTTGCAATAATCTTCGTTATAATAAATCCCCTCAGCATCCTGAAAAATGCACCGGGAATCAAGCGGATTGCCATTTTCATCCGTGTAATTGATATTCTGATTGGCTTGCTGCACATCCTGTGCACACGCAAATGATGCGACTAAAAGCCCCAAAACAATGAATAATAGAAATGATAATTTTCGCATAAAGTGAGCACACCAAACAAAAGAGACTTATAGAGTATATCAATTAATGCGTTGAATTACCAGATAGTATGTTTCGATGGCATCTCATCATTCACATGCATCGCGAACAGATATTTTCCATAAAAAAAAGCGAGCATTTAGCTCGCTTTTTTATGTAATGACTCAGAACTCAAGTCCGATACCGATTTGAAATGTTGCTTTATCGGTGAGATCGAAAGCGCCACTTGCGCCGAAATTATCAAGCTGGCAATACATATATTCAGCAAAGATGTAGGAATTATTGATTCCCCATTCGACATCGAAAGCTTTTTCCATATCAGGAGCAAGCCAATCGAGAACAAATGCAATGCCGGCGACTACATGGAATCCAAATGTTCCACCATATCCTTTACTACCATCACTGGATTGAGCAATATCATCCGCCCCATCGCGAACCCACCAGAATGAATAGTCAAATCCTGCTTTGACATAGATGGTGAATGGGAACTGAAATCTTGTCCAAAGGTAATCGAACCGATAGATGAGTGAAAGTCTGAGAGGAAGCCAGTGCAATTCCGTGGTATCAACAGATTCCTCACCACTTTCTTCGATGCCGTTTCCCTTGATGTTGCCATAAGCGAGGTGAAAACCGAGCCCAAGACTTCCAACACCGCGCCAAAACTGCCAATCGTATTCGCCCTCAATGACATAGCCTGATTTATCGCCAAAATGCTCACTAAAAGCATCTCCAAGGTTGTCGGGGGTATAAGGCCCGCCCTTAAATTCAGCCATCATATTGACGGGAGAGTCTGCATAGGCCTCATCAGGAGCAGCAAGCAATGAACCACCGGCTATTGCAGCAGCGAGCATCGGAACAGCTACTTTTGCAAGCTTTTTGCGACGATTCCTGCGAATTGCAAGAAATGCAATTCCGAAAGCACAGAAACCAACAAAACTCCAAAGCAGTGCAGGCATATTCATCAACAACCAGGCAAAGCCATAGAGCGGCCAGAGAGCAGTTCTCGTCATGGCTCTCAAAGTTGGATGCTGGCCAATGAAATATGCCATTGGCGGACTAAATTTGTAATAAGTGGATACAAAAGCCCGACCAGCTGCAGACTGCATGAGCACGTCATCGCGGAACTGACGCAGAATGGCGACATGAGGTTCCTGGGTAGAACCATAGGCAGCTGTAGCTATAAAACAAAAGCCACCATCGACATCGGCATTTTCTTCGCGATATGAATCCCAGAAACTTTCAGAAGCCACGGTATCTACTGTCACAACTTCACCAAGAAGACTTTCATTCCCGTTTGCATCAATAGAAGTCACACTGATGAGATAAGTTGTATCAGCTGAAACGTTGTTTTTGATGGTAATGGAACTCGATGTCGAAGTCGCATTATGAATGCCGGACAGATCTTCAGGAGCATCACCAGTCGACATTGTGACACCTTCGGCCCCATAATAGACTTTGTAAGAAGCCGCATCAGTGACAGAAGACCAGCTGACTTTAAGCGATTCACCGCCAGCACTTGCCGACAGACCTGTTGGTGCTTCAGGACGTGTGGTTTTAAAATCGAGTGTTAATGTCGCTGTATAAACATTTTCGAAGCCATTATTCGGATCGCTGACGATGATATGAAGATATGCCGCTTCATTCATGTTTTCGCAGCTTGCAGCATCTGACGCAGAGCTCAGAGTCGAAACAGCTCGTCTGACATTAATTGGAGAAGAAGCAAGTGTCAGTGTCTGGTTTTCAGCAATGGTAATGCAAGGTTCACCTGCAACACTTTCGATTTTTTTCGAGCAGGATTCATTGCCTTTTGCATACTTAATCGAATAAACCGCGTCTGAAGACAAATTGGCATCCGGGCTAAGTGTAATGACAAAATCGACTTCACCGGTACTGATATCGAACAACCCCCGGCATCTCGAAGCATTCATCACGAGTTTGTTTGCGGTATCGGATGTCGATGTCGTCAGAGAACTGGAAAAAGACCAGTCTTTTTCTGAAGATGCAGAAGCTTCGAGTGGAATCAGGAGCCCCGCTGATATAGCCATTGTAAGCCAAATATGAGACAGCTTATTTTTCATTATTACTACCATTCCTTCCATGGTCCCACGCTGCACAGGCAATCTGAACAGCGTTTAATGCTGCACCTTTTAACAGGTTATCGCTCACGATCCAAAAGATTAGACCATTTTCTTCGACGGGGTCTCGCCGGACACGTCCGACAAGTGTCTCGAATAGATTTTCAGCCTGAACTGCGGTCGGATACTCTTTTGGATTGCTGAGATCCGTGACGCGAAGACCTGGCATTTGATTGAGAATATTTTGTGCTTCACGGACAGAAATCGATTTTTTCGTTTTGAGACTGACAACTTCGCTATGGGAACGCACGACAGGCACACGGACACAAGTTGCACAAATTTTCAAATCATCCCGGCCAAGAATTTTCTGCGTTTCGAACATCATCTTTTCCTCTTCTTCGGTATTGCCCGATTCGAGCAGACTTCCGATTTGAGGAACGACATCGAATGCAATCGTTCTGGCATGAACAGCGGAAGATTCCGGTCGGTGTCCATTCAGAGCTTCGCGAGTTTCGTTCAGAAGTGCATCAATGCCTTTCTGACCTGCACCACTGCAGGATTGATATGTGACGACGCGAACATTGTCGATACCAGCCGCATCTTCAAGTGCCTTAAGGGCAAGTACCATTTGAATCGTAGAACAATTGGGATTGGCAATGATACCGGATTCGAGCTTAATGAGATTGCCGTTGACTTCAGGAACGACGAGGGGCCATTCGGGATCGCGTCGGAAAGCTGAAGTATTATCGATCATGAGTGCGCCAGCAGCAAGCACCCTGGGGGCCAACTCAAGACTGACAGATTTTCCGGCACTGAACAATGCGATATCAACACCGGAAAAATCAAAGGAATCAGCACTTTGAATGACTTTCTCGCCCCATGGAGTGGAAATACATTTGCCGGCACTTCGGCTCGATGCAAGCAATTCGATCTTGCGGATGGGAAAGTGAACCGCACCAAGGCAGTGAATCATTTCTCTGCCGACGGCTCCGGTAGCACCAACAACGGCAACACTCGCGCCTTCAGAATGATAGGATATCGCGTTATTTTTCAATGTTTTCTGCTTATTTGTGACGAATTTTGAAATTTAGAATCTGAAACTTGATCAGACAAACTGATCGAACAGTACAAACGTGTCGTTATGACAAGCTAATCCTTTCAACGCAAATGTTTTTTTACGACATTTTGAAACTTTTGGCGTTTTGTCATGCACGAGTTGAGTTTGCTGCATACTGTCAGGCGAAAGTTCCGGATACGAAGACGAAAAAAATGAAAAATCCGGCCGTATGTGCGCAGCACAAAGACCGGAGGCGGAGGCGTATCGGCCGGTAGACGTGCGAGGCGCACGTCTACCAGGCCGATAGCCGAGCCCACCCAAAATCAACGAACAGCAATTCCGTATCGCGAAAGCGGCTTTTCGATCTGATTGTTGTAAATAATGTACTGCGGGCGTCCGTGAATTTCATTTCGATTCACAATATAGCCATAAACCGTACGCATGCGCTCGCGTTTTGAGTCGCGATTGTCTTCAAGCACGTAATAATAATCGGGTTCAAGCCTGACTTCATTTGTCTGCGTAAAAAGCAGCTGATTCGTCGCAAGCACGGGATACCAACGATCGGGTTCGCGCATGTCCCCGCCGGGAATCTGAACATTATAAGGCAGTTCGTACGTCACAACCGGCGTTTCAAACACCTCTTTATCCGCTTTGGCATGATACTGCTGAAGGCTTTTTCCATTCACACTCGGACGAAACCCCGAAAGCTGAACAGTGTCACCGGGAAGCGCGATAACTCGGCCAAAAAGTGTACGCCGATGTTTGGAGTCGCCTTCCTGAACATTTTCCTCAATGAGAACGAGATCGCCATAAGTCGGTTCCTCGCGAACATAGGCCAGTCGATTGACGAGGATGACATCACCTCGCTGCATGCCTGGCTGCATCATATCTCCCCCAAGCCATGTGCGCTGATAGATGACCCCAGTGCTCAGATAAAAACAAAGTGTAAACGGCAGCCAGAATCCAAGAAATGCCAGTCCAGCCTGAGGCCATGGCCTGGCTTGAGCCGTTGCAGGAAGCGGTGTCTTAAATCCACGATATATCCCGAAAATCCAGCACGATAAGATAATCAGAACCGGAATGATATAGAATGGAACCGGAAACAATCCGGTTAAAACACAGAGAAGCGGCCCTTCAATAATCAGAAAAGTCAGGACGAGATTCAGCACCTGTCCCCAAAGAACTTTGCCCTGAATGCTTAAAAATGTGCCGGGAGACAGAAAACAAAGAAATGGAGTGTTCGAGGAATCCGGAGAAAATTCTACGGTTTTTGCCTTATAAAACTCGCTTTCATCCTGTTCGGACAACTGTTCCGTCGATGAATCAGAATCAAAAACGGATTCATCGAGTTCTCCGGATGGAGTTTCACTCATTTCGACGACAGATGTCGTCGCATTTTGAGCTTCATTTTCTTTGGAATCGACAGAATTTTCCATTCACAGACTCTGCAAATATCAGCAGAAACACGTTGTTTTCGCTATAATAATTTGAAATTACAGATATGACAGCGTGACAGATTTCTCCTCGCTCTCATGTGTAATGACGGGGCCCATATCGTTGCTGCCGTTGAGCTCGCAGGCCGGCATGCCTTTTGTGCTCGACTTGTCGAGGGACTGCGTGAACGATGTTTTGCCAAATTTAAACGTATTTTTTACGAAATCCGAACCGCTGTCGGCATGCTGTTCCGTGACATAACTTCCCATAAAGCGAATGCCGGTCGGCGTATATTTAAAGATATAGGTGCGCATGGCGTACATGGCACCGTTGGTGCAATGCTCGCGCCTTGTCAGAAGAATTTCCTGCTCCTTATCGCTGTCGATATCCTTGACTTCGAGCTTGGGTGCTTCCATTTGGAAACCGGATTCGAGCGTGATTTTGCTCCACGAAAGGTTGTCGTATCCATTGAGACCGAAACCGGCGACGAGAAGCGTATCTCCAGCAAATGCAATGGTTTCCGGCATTGCAGTTCCTGCAATATTGACGGACAGTTTAGCCCATTCAGCACCATCAGCCCCGAGCTGTCTGTCATTGGCGAGTATCTGATCCCACATCGCACCGGCGAGGTTGAATTTCATTTTTCCCATCTGGTCGCGTTTAATGGAGGAAGCACTTTTGGGATTGATAGGGCATGTGCCAACAGTGGCTTCATCTTCATTGGGGTCGTCCTGATCCCAGTCCCGGACGAGAACGCAGTAACGCATGCCGCCATCCAGCACGGGGGTCGTCTTGGAAAGTGCAGAATAATCTACAGAAACTTCGAAATCATACCCTTCTTCGCCGATATAGCCGGCGCCTTCAAGACCGCCGCCCTTTCCAGACAGCCATTTGATCGTGGCTTTCCCTCCGTCAACCTGCGGACCAATATCCATCAAAATGCCTCGCGTTGCACCCAAAGATTTGCCATCGGCCGATTCCGGAGCCAGCCACAACTCAACGCGATCCGATTTCCACTGCTTTTTCTTGCTCACAACCGCATTGTCCGAAACCGAAATCAGAAAATAAATTCTTTCGGCTCCATACTGCGCCCGCACGTTTGCACTCAAATCCTTCGGTCCGGTCCAGTCATACTCGTATTCGCCACTCAAAAGTGTCTGTACCTGCACACCTTTGTTGGCTTCTTCATTCCAGTCATTGATGTTTCCATCCGCTTTTGTATCGGAATCGCTCGTAAGCGGAGCAAACAAATCAAGCGTTGGCTGGTCGGCCGGCTTGCCCTTTTTAGGCTTTTCCTTTGGAGCGGCAAAAGCTGTACTGGAAATAAGCATACACAGACATAGTGCAGAAATAAACCAACGCATGTTATCAACTCCATGAATGAAAGACTTGACTTGCGCACTTTCGGAGCATAGTCACAACCCTCCGAAAATGTAACGCCATAATGTCGTTCATTTTTACGAATTCTTCAAGGACATTGCTATCGGCCTGCGTCCGATACGCAATGTGTGCCGGCCTATCGCGCATCGCGATACGGCCGGCATTGCCGCCAAAAACTGTTTGCGTCGCGTTTTGGACACGACGTAAAAATGAATACCAATACACAATGCCATCAGCGAGGCCGTCATGGAACAGAGAAAAATACTAAAGATCGATGCATCCCGATGCAAATCATGCGGCTTGTGTGTACATGCCTGCCCCCAAAAATGCCTCGAAATTTCTGATGTCCGAAACCGGGCCGGCTATCTCACCATTCAAATGATTGCAAAAGACAAGTGTATCGGATGCGGTATGTGTGTTCGGACCTGCCCGGAACCCCTTTGTTTACAATTAGAAAGTCGATAACTCAAATCGAATCGGGGCATATGCCGTCTATGCCCCCTCAATACAAAGTTATACGTTAAAATTTATCGATATACTGAACCAAATCGAGTCCAAATGCCGTTTTAAGCTTCTCATTTTTGGCAATGGCCTTATCAGCCTCTTTGAGATAGCTGTCCCATGATTTATCGGTCATTTTATTTTCAAAAACATCTTTTGCTGCATAGGGAATCTGTCTCAAATACCAGACATAGAATATCTTTTTTCTGACAGTTCTGTCGACGAGATAGAGGTCATCGATTGCGTCGGGATTTGGTGAATTATTTTTAAGCCATGTCATAAAATCGTCTTTTCTTCCGAGATACATGGCGATGTAATAATAGGTGTTTTCAATCAACTCGATATCTGCAGTTCCTTTTTCTGCAATAACGAGAGCCGTAATACCCCGAATTGCTTTTTTAATGGAATCTTCATAAAGCGGATGAGCGATCTCATTACACTGCCTTGTCGATTCTGAATATTCCATTCCCTGTTTTTCAATTTTTTCGCAAGGTTTTACAACAGAATTATAGACAAAAAACTCTTTTAATTTCTTCCCGGATTCCTGTTCAATTTCGTGTTCAAGAGCCGTTTTCAGCTGACTCATTTTCGGCAATGTCTGAATCAACGCATTACATCTGGCCAATTCCCGTCCATTGATGAGATAGGAAATGAACATGGCTTCAGTCGCCATTTTGCAATATTTCATCGTGTTATCTTGATCTTTTTTACCCGCATAAATATCACTCAGTGCGAGAGCTGCATCGCCGAGCTTCGAAGAAAACTCATATTCTTCCGTATATTTTGTGAAGTATTTGATTGCTTTTTCATCATCTTTTGAAACGCGTTTACCATTTTTATATAATTTACCGAGCATCAGATAGGCATCCTGATATTTTTCATCGCCGGCCATTTCATACAATTTAATGGCATTTTCCACATGCTCCTGAGCTATTTCTCTTTCGGCCGCAAAATATGCCGATTCACCAGCGTACTGACTGTGATTGCCCTTGCTATAATACTCGGATGCTTTTTCCCAATCTTCCTCAATACCGAGATAAGTGATAAGGCTTGGCATATCATAATCTCGATAGACATCCCCCAATGCAATATTTGCTCGCTCTAATCCGGCATTGCCTGCGGAGACATACAAATCATAAGCTTTTTGGGCATATCCATTTTTTTCTTTTTTCTTTTCATCACTGCAATCACTGCAACTATAATCGTCATCAAGAGCTTTATGATGATAATATGAACCAAGTGTATATTGTGCAATAGCCGAGGAACTATCTTCGCTGTAGAGTTTTTCTATTTCATTTTTGGTTTTATCCAGCCGTTTCTCATACTCCATCTCATCACCACATCGACATCCACTCAAACTGCACACCTGTATTTTTAACAATCTTGCATTGGTGTGTGCTTCAACTGAAGTGACCTGTTCAAGCCATTTCCATGCGATATCGTAATCGACAGCATAATTAATAGAGCCGACAGCGCGTTCCTGTGCAGCAAACTCAAACCGTCGTCTTTCATTTTCTGCATCAGAAAGTTCCGGATCATAATAATCCCCATCACCGCCGCAGTCGTCATCGTATTCACCGCCCATCTCCACTTCGTCATAATTAAACTTGCAGACGAGTTTAAAATCCCCTTTATGCATTTTATTCATCAAAAGATTCCATGCGTGATATTTTTCACCATCACTGCGATATTTCTCTGCTTTTTCCGCATCTTTTTCGACATCAATGCCATCGAGATATTTAAGTGCGAGTACGAATTCAGCATCTGGATTTTTGGCATCTGCGGCTTTATTGAACCATTCCATCGCCTTTGCTTTATTGATGGAAGTTCCCATGCCCAATTCGTAGAACATCCCGACATAAAACTGAGCCACGGGAAGTCCCTGAACTGCAGCTCTGGCTATGAGTTCCTGGCCTTTAGCCTTATCGATATTATAATATAAGATTCCGAGGACAAATTCTGCATCAGCATATCCAGCTTTCGCAGCATCTTCAAGCCATTTGAAGCTTTTTTCATATAACCCGACATCGCTTTCGCCAAATTCGAGATTGAGTGAATGAGCATGGGCATAATCGCCCAACACATTTCCATTTTCAAGGGCTTTTAAGCTCCAGCGATGCATTTCTTTGTTCAAATCGGCTTTATTTTTCGACTGCTTACCGTCAACAATATGCTCCACGCTGCCAATATTCAAACGATACATCATGCTGAGAATAAACTGAGCATCGGCATCATCCCGATTGGCGGCATCGAGATAGGATTCAGCTGATGGCAGTTCAACCTGCGAGGCTTCAAAAAGTCTTGCATTCTGCATGAAAAAGTCATCCTCAGGAATCGGAGCCTGAACCTGAGCGCTATCAGATTTCTGAGATATTTCAGCATTCTGAAATGGTTCGGCATTCTGAACGGGTGGATTTGTCTGATGATTGGCCCCCGCACATGAGAGCAAAAGGAAAGCAGAAAGAAGAGCTGCCATATTAAACGAAGTTTTTTTCATCATGTCGAACCAGCAAGTGTGTAAAAAGGAGTTCCATTAAAGAAAGCAGTCGAGAACAGAGGTCAGCCGCAAGGAAAAAATGAAAGCCGGGAGTGTCAGCAAAAAAGTGACGTCAATCCTTGATTTGGCGCATTTTCAAACAGTGTGCGCGGGCGTATCTACTAGCCCGCGCGGCTCGCCGTATCCCTCGAAAAGGGATAGGCGAGCCATCCTCAAAAATGCATAAAAGTCGTAAAACATTTCAATAAAAATTGCACGTATTTGCCGGACAATTTCAGCACATGTACCGGACAATTTCCAACATACGCAGAACCATTCTTTTGGAAATTACCCGGTTATTGTAATAAATTACCCAGTTATTGCTATAAAATGATGAGCAGGCCAATCAGGATCAAAATCAAAACGATGAGGATCGTTGTTGAATAAAAGAATACGTGCTGCAGGGTGGGATATTGACTTATGAGGCGTTCAGGAAAGGAATCGCCAGATGATTTTAGTGGAAGTGTACGACTTCCATGTAAGTTTTTTTGAGGAGCATTTTTTAAGACGCTTGGAGGATCAGTCACAGACTGAATGCAGCTGAGTGCATCATAAAACTCACCGGCATTTTTATAGCGCAGAACAGCCAGTTTATCGCAAGCCTTTCGGATAACAGCTTCGACAGCAGTACCTTTTAATTTTTCCGGAATTGGAATGATTCCGGAACGTTTTTGAACAGCGATTTCAATGACAGACCCTGGATAAGATGGGACACCGGTTAACAGTTCGAGGAAGATCAAACCAGCGGCGTAAACGTCGACGCTTGGAGTAAGGATATTGTTGACCGAAAACTGTTCAGGAGCCATATAATTTGGCGTTCCATAAATACTGCGAGCAGCATTTGTTGTAAGGTTTTGAACATTGGCATCCTCGGTTGAACCGATGGCTTTTGAAAGGCCAAAATCGAGAATAACCGCCAAGTCCTGATAGCCCTTTTTCTGGGATATCATGATATTGCAGGGTTTGAGGTCGCGGTGAACGATTTGGAGTTCATGGGCATCCTGAAGGCCGCTCAACACCTGAAGCATGATATTTTTTGCACGTTCAAACGGCATTGCGCCATACTGATCCATCCAGATGCCGAGCTGTTCGCCCCGAATCAGTTCCATTGTCATCCATAGGATATTGTGCTGAAGCTGACCTGTACTATAGAGACGGACGATGTTTGGGTGTTCAAGGCGAGAGACGATGTTAATTTCGCGTTCAAAACGTTTATCCGCATCACGGCAGGTTGCCTTGGTATCCGGAAGGATAAGTTTTAAAGCTTCTTCACGTCCGAGAACGAGGTTTTTGACCTGATAAACGGCACCAAAACCGCCACGTCCAACTTCATTAATGATTTCGTAATGACTGACGTGATCTCCTGGTTTTGGCAAATTTTCTTCATTGGCATCTTTCCAGCGATTTTCCTGCTGAAAAAAAGCATCCGGAGAAGCAATGACTTCTGTTGCGCCATCAAAATTTTCTTCTGCATCAGAAGCCGCCTGATTCGTTTCGTCGGTGACACAACTTTCAGAAGAAAAGCCTTGCCATGATGAGTTTTGAGCTGAATTCTGTGTCGTAACAGGTACGTGTTTTGGTACAAGAGTTGTTGGTTTTAATCCGGTTTGACCATTTGGCACCTGATTTTCGGATTGATGTTTTGATTGATTTTTTTCACGGTCTTTCTTCTGGTTTACAAGCTTTGACAATTCAGTCTGAAACTTTGCAGCAGACATATTCGCAAAGGGTAATGACTGTTGATCTCCATCCAGTTCAAAATCCACAAATGCACTCTCAGCATCGGAGGTTACATTGGGATTATTCACCTTGGTACTCTCTAAATTATCAGAAACCATAACACTTCAATTCAGCCCGTGAACAAACGCTACACCCAAAACAAAAGAAAACAAAAAAAATCAATGCATATAAAATGCACTCAATTTTATCATATACCAAACCACAATCATTTCAAATGATTTCAAGATAACGACCATTCCATAAGTTACAGCTTGTATGGTTGCGTTTGAGTTCGTGATTAGCTAACACGAACGAAGCCTTGAAACGACTAGTTACTGCAGGTGGCATGAAACATGACCACGAGGCTGAGATTGTCGTTCAAGGCTTCACCTTTTGCCCAAAGAC
>JAZRWV010000270.1:0-3199 GCA_045599925.1 Myxococcota bacterium | reverse complement strand
AGTCCGACAAATCGTCGAAAAAAGCTGAAGTAAAATCTGATGCCAAGTCCGACAAATCGACGAAAAAAGCTGAAGTAAAATCTGATGCCAAGTCCGACAAATCGACGAAAAAAGCTGAAGATAAAGTCGACGCCAAGTCCGACAAATCGTCGAAAAAAGCTGAAGTAAAATCAGACGCCAAGTCCGACAAATCGTCGAAGAAGGATGATACAAAAGCTGATAAATCGTCGAAAAAAAGCGAAGCAAAAGTGGATGCTAAAGCCGATAAAACGTCGAAGAAGTCTGCTTCGAAGGATGACAGTGTTTCGATTGCTGATGAATCCAAAGATGAGAAAAGTTCGAAGAAAGATGTGAGAACTGAAAATGATTCAAAAAAAGCATTGAAATCCAAGAAAGCTGAAGTGGAAAAAGAAGTCATTCAGAAAGTTGAGACTCCTGAAAAAGTTAAACAGAGTCCGGAAAAAGAAGCAGAGCTTGCTGCAGAAGCGGCGATGAGTGGTGCAGATCCGGCAGTGAATGCCCTGATCGAAGAACCTGTTGAACCCGAACTGGATGCCGATGTATTGGCAGATGTGGATGTCATTGATGAAGATTTTGTCGATGGAGGAGACACCGGTTTTGGTGATGTCGATGCGACATTTGAAGATGAGATTGATCCCGTTGGTGATGGGGATCTTGGGCTTTTTGATGATGTCGAACACGATGATTCCGAAAGCGAGGCTGCTGATGGAGAGGAAGGAGCAGAGAATATTTCTGTTTCAGACGAAGATGAAGATGCAGCTTCTGTTGAATTGGATGATGATGCATCAAAAGAACGCGACAAAAATGCGGATCCGGTTCGCATGTATCTTCGCAGAATGGGAAGCGTGAATCTTCTGACGCGCGAAGGTGAAGTTCAGATTGCGATGCGCATAGAAGAAGGTGAGCAGAAAGTTCTTGAAGTTCTTCTTCAGAGCCCATTTGGTGTTCGTGAAATCATTGCAATTTCAGAGCGTGTTCGTTGCGGAAAATTGAAGATGAGAGATGTTCTTCGCGATTTTGAAACGGATTACAGCGATCGAACAGAAGATGAAATAACAGTTGAATTCCTTGAACATGTTGAAGATATTCGGGAACTCAATCGCAATATTATTCGGCTGACTGAACGTCTCAGAAAAGCCCATAGCACGTCAGAGCTTTATCTTGAGCGCACGAGAGCGTCTTTGGAACGCAACCGTAAATGTTTGTATAAATATATGCTTCAAATTCGGCTCTCGAAGAAATTGAGCGAGCGCCTTGTGACGAAGCTCAAGAAAATGATTGAAACGCTGGATACGGCAAATCGTGAAATTCGTCAGTGCGAACGAGACGGATGTGTGGATTCCCGTGAAATTGCAAGAATTTATCGGGAAATTAATGAACATCCTCAGAAAACAGCTGAAATCCTTCGCGGTTACAAATTCAATGAAGCAAAGGTTTATTCCCTTTATGGGACGATTATGCGCTATCAGAATGATATTGCGAGCGTCGAGCGCGATACGCGCATTTCTGCGGATGCCCTTCGTCAAACTTATCAGCGCGTTCAGTTGGGGCAGCGCGTTGCTGAAGTTGCCAAGAGCGAACTGATCGAAGCTAATCTTCGCCTAGTCGTGTCGATTGCTAAAAAATATACGAATCGTGGTTTGCAGTTTCTCGATTTGATTCAGGAAGGCAATATCGGTTTGATGAAAGCTGTCGACAAGTTCGAATACAAGCGTGGCTATAAATTTTCGACGTATGCAACATGGTGGATTCGCCAGGCTATTACGCGTGCAATTGCTGATCAGGCCAGAACCATTCGAATTCCTGTTCACATGATTGAAACGATCAATAAACTCATCCGTACGAGCAGAATGCTCGTTCAGGATTTTGGTCGTGAACCGACTCCGGAAGAAATTGCAGAAAAGATGGATCTTCCGGTTGAGAAAGTCCGCAAAGTGCTCAAAATTGGCAAAGAGCCAATCAGTCTTGAAACTCCGATTGGTGAGGAAGAAGACAGCCATCTTGGTGACTTCATCGAAGACAAGACTGTTGTGTCTCCTTCCGATGCCGTCATTTCAATGAACCTTGCCGAACAGACCAGAAAAGTTCTTGCAACGCTGACGCCGCGTGAAGAAAAAGTTCTTCGTATGCGCTTTGGTATTGGTGAAAAGAGTGATCACACCCTTGAAGAAGTTGGTCAGGATTTTGAAGTGACACGTGAACGCATTCGTCAGATAGAAGCAAAAGCTCTTCGCAAACTTCGTCATCCGACGAGAGCAAAGCAGCTCAAACCGTTTGTCGAAAATTAGGATTTTTTGACGCTATTTTGCTGACAATATAAGATTGGGCATCGGTTTTCCGGTGCCCTTTTTTTTGATGAGGTTGAAAATGTTTAGGAATATCGCAGTCCTGGTTGTGTTATTGGTTTTGTTTTTTGCTGGTTGTTCCAGAAAACATGAACTGGATTCTGAATCAAATGCGGCTGTAAAATCTGATGAAGTTTTATCGTTTGATGGCATGAAGCCTTTTCAAATAACAGTTCATGTCGAGAGTGCAGGAACGCTTGTCATTCCGATAATATCACCAGATTTATATGATATTCCTGTTGATTCGAATGCTTCGGAAAAAGAAGTTGAGTGTCTTTATGATCTCGATTGTGATGGCGATGGCGTCTATGAAAAAGTGTCTCAAACAGGAAGTATAAGCTGCACATATGCGTCTTTAGGGGATTTTAAGCTCTCGGTTCGCGGTGTTCTGCCGGGGATGAAAATCAGGTCTGCAGATGAGGGAATGCAAAGGTTTCGGATAGTATCTTTGGATCAGTGGGGAGATAATGCCTGGCGCAACCTTTCTGAGATGTTTGGATGTCCGAATGAGGGGATTTCAGAGGATGAGGATAATGTCAGTAAAATCATGTGTGACATGGTTGGAAAACGGCCCGTTTATCAGGCTTCTGATGTACCGAATTTGAAGAAAATACGCAGTCTTCGGTGTGCCGGTGGCTATTCGGAATTTAAGACATCCATCGCTGCCTGGGATGTATCTCAGATTTCAGATATGAGTCGTATGTTTATGGGATGCAGGTCGTTCAATCAGTCGCTGGAGAACTGGAATACATCGAATGTGACAGACATGAGCTGGATGTTTTCTCATGCGGAGACTTTCAATCAGCCGCTTTCGAAGTGGAATACGTCGAAAG
>JAZRWV010000269.1:0-4688 GCA_045599925.1 Myxococcota bacterium | reverse complement strand
CATGGAGAAATGTTGCATCGAAAGCTTGTGAACGCCATTTTGGAATTGGTGCGGACGGTGTTCTCGTGATTACGCGCACAATGGCGGATTTTGAGTCTGTTTGTGTAGATGCCGCGATGCATGTCATCAATTCGGATGGTTCCATTGCAGCCATGTGTGGCAATGGAATTCGATGCGTTGCTCGCTATCTCTATGAATTCTGCGGCTTTGAGCAAAATAGAGCATTGAAAATTGCAACACTTGGCGGACTTCAGACGGTGCGATTTTTGTCGGCTTCCGACAGACTTTGGCAGCTCGAAGTGGAAATGGCAAAGGCAAATGTTGGCGAGCAAATTCAAATTCAGCAGGGTAGTCGAGTGTGGAATGGGACTTTTGTGGATGTCGGAAATCCGCATACTGTCTTTGAAATTCAGGATTCACCTGAAAAAGCACTTGCTGAAGCCGGAGAATTTCTTTCCAATCATCCAACATATCCAGATCATTGCAATATTGAGTTTATCCGGATGCGTAACGAAAAAACACTTGATTTGACTGTATATGAACGAGGTGTTGGTCCGACATGCGCCTGCGGGACGGGATGTGTTGCAGCTGCGTGTGCATATGCTCAAAATCACAGTATCAATGGGGCAAATATTGAAATTCATGCGCCTGGTGGCGTCTTGAATGTCGTGACGTCATGCAGTCCAAAACAGCCTGTTCTTCTGAAAGGGCCTGCATGTCACGTCTTTAGCGGAAAATATCTGCATTAATCAAAAAAGCCGCACAATTTGCGCGGCTTTTGGCATGGATTAAAGCTTATTATTGATTCCGAGACTCTTGAAAATCCCAAATGGATCGTCATCATCAGAATTTTCGCTATTTTTGGCGTCTTCATCACTCACTGAACCTGAAAGAAGATTGTCTGAAAGTGAGAATTCGGATTCCAGCTTGGAAGATGATACTGGACTGCTGGAAAGATCGTCAAAATCGTCAAAACTGCTTAATTCCATATCTTTGCCATCGAGCAGAGAATCCAGCGAGGAACCGAGCAGGTCTTTGAACGAGTCTTTGGATGCATCTTCTTTAGCCATGTCATTTTCTGATGCTTCAGCTTTGTCTGGATTTGCAGAAATGACAAGAGGTTCGTCGATTTTTTCAACGGATGAGGGCTTTTCATCATCAAAGGAAATCAGTGATGCGAGTTCTGCAATTTCCTTGCGTTCTTTATCTCTTTCTTCTGCTTCGATGCGTGCGCGTTCAGCATCATCCTGATGCATTTTTTCGATCATCTTGCGACGGGCTTCCTGAGCGTCTTCCATGACTTTCTTCATCGAAGAAGGCATCATATCGGCCATCGAAAGTGGTTTCTGAGGTTCTTTCGGTTTGTTTTCCTGTTTTTCAGCTTCTTCGCGGATGAGGTTTGTCTCTTCTTCGATTCGCTGCATGGCTCTACGGCGTTCCTCATTGGCCTGATTCATTGCATTCCGCATCGAAGAAGGCATCATATCAGCCATCGAAACAGCTTTAGGCTTTTCAGCATCTTTCTTTGGCGACTGCATAAAGGATGCAGGCATGAGTTCAGCCATTGAAAGCTTGCGTTTGGTCTGATCTTCCGGCGCAGGCTTGCTTTCTTTGGCAACCGCCATGAGTTCTTTCATAGACATCGAAGGCTGCAGACCTCTTCGCATAGAGGCAGACATCTGTTTGAGTTCATCCACCTGTTTTTCGTCTGAGGCATTTGAAGAACTTGTGTTTTTCTGCATCGAACGCATGCGGTTTCGCTCGGACAGATTCATCTTCGAGAAATCTGGGGCTTCAGCTTTGACGCGGCAAAGCTGAGTCATCATGCGTGTTTTGATGTTATTCATCATCTTTTCAAACAATGTATAAGCTTCGCGTTTGTATTCCTGTTTCGGATCTTTTTGCGCATAACCGCGAAGTGAAATGGATTCGCGAAGATTAGTCATTGTCGTCAGATGTGCTCGCCAAAAATAGTCAATCTCCCTCAGATAGTAGTTTTGGGCGAGTTCCATGAGGAGTTCAGTACCGGTCTGGCCTTTGTATGGGCTGTCATCGCCGAGATTATCAGCAAATGCTTTGACAATATCTTCAAAATTTTTCACCTGGGAATTGTAATACGTTTCAATTTCATCCCAGATAAGTTTGATGCGGGCATCTCGATCACCACGGCCAATTTTTGATGTATCAATATGGGGCTTAAATCCAAGGATACCATCGAGTTTTTTGAGCAATCCATCCATGTTCCAGTCTTCCGGGGCAATTCCGGCTGGCATGTATTCATCGGCGAGTGAATAAACGATAGCTTCGAAGGCATCGAGAACACTATCCTCGAGCTTTTCGCCTTTGAGGACTTCACTTCGGAGTTCGTAAATGGATTTACGTTGGGCATTCATAACATCATCGTATTCGATGAGGTTTTTACGAATATCGAAGTTTCGGCCTTCGACGCGTTTCTGAGCGGTTTCGACGGCACGCGAGACGATACCGGCTTCGATAGGAATATCGGCCTGTTTTTCCATCCCGAACATTGCCATTCTGTTTTTGAGTTCCTCGCCGCCGAATATGCGGAGCAAATCGTCATCGAGTGAGAGGAAGAAGCGGCTGGCACCCGGGTCGCCCTGACGTCCGGCACGACCGCGAAGCTGATTATCGATACGACGTGATTCATGTCGTTCCGTTCCGAGAATAAAAAGTCCACCGGCTTCATATACTCTGGCTTTTTCATCTGCGCACTGTTCCTTGTACTTTTTCAGTGCTTCTTCATAGCCAGGGGCATTCTCATCACCACATTTCTGTCTGGCAAGAAATTCCGGATTGCCACCAAGCAGAATATCTGTGCCTCGACCTGCCATATTTGTTGCTATGGTCACAGCCCCTTCTCGGCCTGCCTGTGCAATGATTTCAGCTTCTCGCTTATGATTCTTGGCATTCAAAACATTATGGGCAATGCCGAGTTTTGAAATAGCCTTGCTGAAAACCTCGCTCTTTTCGACGCTGACTGTACCGACGAGAATTGGCTGGCCTTTTTCATGACATTCCTGAATTTGTGCTGCAATCGCGTCGATCTTGGCTTTTTCATTGAAGTAAATGACATCCTGATAGTCTTTTCGGATGATCTTTTTAGCTGTTGGAATGCAGACAACGTCGAGTTTGTAGATTTTCTTGAATTCTTCAGCTTCCGTATCGGCTGTACCCGTCATACCGGCGAGTTTTTCGTACATACGGAAATAGTTCTGGAAGGTAATGGTGGCCAGAGTCTGGCTTTCAGCCTGAATTTCGACGCCTTCTTTGGCTTCAATTGCCTGATGAAGTCCATCAGACCAGCGGCGGCCATGCATCATACGGCCCGTAAAGTCATCGATGATGACGATTTTGCCATTTTCAATGACGTAGTTTTGGTCGCGTTTGTAAAGCGTATGGGCCTGAAGAGCTTTGTTGACGTGATGAAGATGCTCAATATATTTCGGGTCATAGATGTTCTCAATGCCCATGTGTTTTTCGATTTTTTCGATACCGGATTCATTGAGTGCCACGGACTGGGCTTTTTCATCGACAACGTAGTCTTCATCACGTTTGAGGAACGGAACGAGTTTGTTGATTTCTTTATACATCGACAAATCTTGTTCCAGCTGGCCGGAAATGATGAGTGGTGTTCGCGCTTCGTCGATGAGAATCGAGTCGACTTCGTCGACGATCGCATAAAAATGACCGCGCTGAACATAATCTGCCAGCTGGTACTTCATGTTGTCGCGCAGATAGTCGAAACCAAATTCATTGTTCGTTCCATAAGTAATATCGCAGTTATACGACTTACGGCGTTCCTCATTGTCCATGTCAGTCAGAATTTTGCCGACCGAAAGACCGAGGAATTTATAAATTTGTCCCATCCAGTCCGCATCGCGCCCCGCCAGATAATCATTGACGGTAACGAGATGTGCGCCTTTTCCGGCAAGGGCATTCAAATACATCGGGGATGTCGCAACAAGTGTTTTACCTTCACCCGTTTTCATTTCGGAAATCATACCGCGATGCAGAACGATGCCGCCAATCATCTGAACGTCATAGTGACGCATGTTCAAAACGCGCTTGCTGGCTTCTCGAACTGTCGCAAAAGCCTCCGGAAGGATGTCATCCAGGGTTGCCCCATTGTCGAGCATTTCTTTGAATTTCGGTGTCTGGGCTCGCAGTTCATCATCAGAAAGACTGCTCACCTGTTCTTCCATATCGTTGATGCTAACGACGATTGGATGAAGTTTGCGCATCATGCGCTCGTGGCTCGTTCCAAAAATGCCCTTAATAAATCCGCCAAATGACATGTCTTTCTCCGATGGGTTATTTCCGTATATTTAAGGATGAATTAAACTCATATATGGCCCGAAAATTTGGGTCCAGAAAATTAGCCGCATTGTTATAGGCACACCACGTATTTTGTCAAAGGCACTTTTGAAATTCTTTTAAAAAATCTGAGCCTGCGGGCCCGGCCTGCTGCACACGGCCGGGCTGGCGCGGCTATGGACCGTGCCATACGCCGCGCCGACACGGCTATGGCTCGACCGCCATATGCCGCGTCACATTCTTCGGCCTGTCCAACCGGAAAATATGCTGCATCTCAGCCGGGGGGGGGGGCGGACACAGCTTGGGAACGTTCGCGTATTGCGCAGTGAAGCCGGTAAATAACGGCTCAGCGC
>JAZRWV010000268.1:0-12219 GCA_045599925.1 Myxococcota bacterium | reverse complement strand
CGAAAAATGCTGGTTCTCAAGAGACCTCCCAGACCTCGACTATTCGAAGCCTGAAGTCCGTAAAGCCATGGTCAATCACGCCATCTGGCTCATCAAAGCCACCAATATCGACGGTTTCCGCGTCGATGCCGTCAAACATATGGACGTTCAGTTCATCAAGGATCTCCGCAAAGCAACCGACGAACTCTTTGCCAATTCCGGCAGCATGTTCTACATGGTCGGCGAAACTTTCACAGGAGATGTCAACCTTCTCAACAAATATATCGGCAATGAGCTGCTCCACGCTCAGTTCGATTTCCCAATGTATTATGCGCTCCAGAGCCATATTCTTGGCCTCGGCAATTATGCAAGTGTCGCTCAGCTCAACAATTATTTCAATTCAGACCTGATGGGAACATTCATGGGCAATCACGACGTTGCACGTGCAATTTCCGTTGCCGCCGGCCAGAACCAAGGGAAATGGGGAAGCAATGAAGAAGTCAGCAACTGGCTGCCCTACCTCAAAATGAAGACAGCCTGGACGATTCTCCTCACCAATCCTGGCGTTCCACTCATTTACTACGGCGATGAATACGGCATGGAAGGCTCTAACGACCCCGACAACCGCAGAATGATGGAGTTCGACAACGCACTCAACAATGAACAGAAAGTGATGCTCGGCTATGTTCAGCTGCTCGGAAAAATCCGCAAAGAACACAAGGCCATTACTCGCGGCCATCGCGAAAACCTTTCATATGGCGGCGGATACTGGTGCTACAAACTCACCGACGGCAACGAATCCATTATCGTCGGCATTGCTCGCGCGGACGGCGGCGACAACTCAGGCTGCGATCTCAAGGGTTCATACACTCTCCAGAATCTTCTCAGCGATACCCACGAAACGCGAAATAATGTAACCGGCCTCGATCTCAATAACGAGCGACTTCAGGTTTATCTCGTCAAATAACTCGCCTTTTGGCAGGCATTGCCTGCCAATACGGCTCGCCTTAACGCCGCTATTCCCAAAGGGAATACGCGGCGTTTTCTTTTTTTTAAGGGCATGGTCTAATTGTGCAACCGTTGCTCTGCCCCACGCCTCATCATCCCCCCAAACTGCACATTGCCACTCACGGCGATCAGAACATTCCTTTCGTTCATTTCATGAGCTCAAATCCATAACAAAGCCGGCCGTATGTGCGCAACAGTGCCGTTTCAAGAAACGGCACTGACGAGCACATAGGCCAGCCCAAGCCTTGCGTATTGGCCATTCGGACAATAGCAAGGCTCCGATTCTCAACAACAATAAAAGATTAAGAGAAATAAGAAAGCAAACGTGCGTTATTAGCAGCCTGGCGAGTGCGTTCAGTCGCCCATTCACGAAGGCGTTTAATATCATCTTCGCGTTGTTTATAGAGTGGCACGATATCCTGAATAGCATCGAGAATATCATCCTGAGTCAGTTCGCGATGCTTATCAAAGGCCGTAAACAAAGCAGCAATGACAGCCTGCTCTATTTCAGCGCCAGAAAAATTGCGAGCTTCAGCAGCAAGTTTTTTGCAGTCAAAAGCATCCGGAGCACGGTGACGCCGTTTTAAGTGAATTGCAAAGATCTCAGCGCGGGCTTTTTCATCGGGCAAATCGACGAAGAACAATTCGTCAAAGCGTCCTTTTCGAATGAGTTCAGACGGAAGTTCGCGCACATCATTGGCTGTTGCGACAAAGAATGAGTTCGAATGACGTTCCTGAAGCCAGTTGAGAATATGGCCGAGGAGACGTCGAGTTGTCGGATCAGAATTTTCAGCAAATGACTTTTCAATTTCATCGCACCAGATAACAGCCGGAGCCATGGCATCAGCGACATCCAATGCTCTCTGGAGTACAGCATCCGGAGACAACTGGCCTCCGGCAAATATTGCACTCATATCGAGCCGCAGCAACGGGAACTTCCAAGCATTTGCAATTGCTTTGGCAATCAGAGATTTTCCGCACCCTTGAATACCGACGAGCAGCAAACCTCTTGGCGGCATCAAACCAAATTTTCGAGCCTCATCCCCGAATACAGCAGCCCGTTGTTTCAGCCACAGCTTGAGCTCATCAGCACCACCAACATCATCAAGAGTAGCTGGATCATCAATAACTTCCAAAGACAAATCATTGGCCAAAAGACGTTTTTTCTCATCAGAAATACGACGTTCCCAGTCCGAAAACCCTGGATTTTCCCGAGCTTCAATCAGAGTCCTCGCCAAAATGCGATAAATCTGAGTTCTCGTCAAACCAGCCGAAACAAATGCCAATTTTTCAAGTCGCGAAGCGTCCTTTGCAAACATTCCAAGAGTGAGCTGAATTAAATTTCTGCGAGCCTCAAGCGTTGGAAATGGCGCAGCATATAGCGGCATAAAGCGAAGACTTTCCGGACGCTGCTGAGAAGGATGCATCAATATGACAATCGTCAATGAAGTTCTCAAACGACGACCTATGCGAAGCAGTGTATGTGCATGTTCTTCATATTCATTGGAAGACCCGTTATTCCAAATGACAACACACCGGCCTGCATTTTTTTCAAGTGCATCGAAATCGAGATTATCCTGAATACAGCAAGCGATTTGAAGAGAAGCCATTTCACGTTTGACGGCATCAACGATCCAGTCATCATCGGCTGTTTCGACCCAAATTAATGGTTCTGAGGCTTTAATACTCAGAAAAAGGGACTGAAGAAACTCACTTTCGTTCAAAACTCATCCGCTCCACTTTGCCAATAGTATTCTAAAGCATCCATGAGGAATAAAATTTCAACCTCAAGAAGCAGGGCTATCCCATATCTACAAAAAAAAATGGGTGAAAGTCACTCACTTCCACCCATTCAATGCCATTAAATAACACAAAATGTAATGGCAATTGATTTGGAAATAAAGATGCGATCGCCCGGTTTAAGTTCAACGCGCTCGCGATTGAGCACGCGATTGTAGGAGTTCAGGAAAGTCGCGTTATGATTGCAGATATCCTCGACAAAATAACTGCCGTCAATATTGGAATAAATTCGCAAATGTCGACGAGAAATGGAACGATCCATTTTCCAATACATCGCCAAATCGATATCGGGATAATGACCAGCCATTACATCCCTGCGTCCAAATAACAAACTTTCACTACGAAGAGGAATTTTTGTGACATAGGCGCCGCGATAAAAGACCACCTGTCCTTCTTCAATGGAAAGAAAAACCTCTTTTCCGGCATAAACATTGGATTTCTTCAACTCAACGATGCAGGATTCAGAAAGCACAGGTATCTCACCAGAGCCGACACCATCTTCGATAATCGCCTGAGTTTCCCCAGATTCCTCCGAAATAACGAGCTCATTTTCCCCGGAAACATACATATTTGGGGGGAATTCAGAGCTCTCAACAGTATTGCTCTGCAGAGCTATTTCATTGATTTCAGACACCACCTCGTCTTCTTCGTCAGAATCAATCTCTCCATTGACCTCGTACTCAGACTCTGACGCGTTCACGGGAGCCTCAGAACAATTCTGTGCTGTAATTTTCACCTTTTCATCATCGGCCGTTTTATCAGATTTTTCGGCAGTTTCGGCTTCTTCATCCGGTAGCAAATCGACGTCTAAGCACAAGCTAATGCGTTCGGTACGCTCATCAGAAAACGTCTTTTCATCACTCATACCAATCCTCCCCTAAAGCGGCTCAAAGGCATATTTATTTTAAACTATTCAATGCCTTGTGAAAACCCCATTTCTTAAGAAAAAAGAAGCGCTCAAAGCCTCGAATTTATTCGTGAAAAGACTCAACACCGGGCAAAAGAGCTGACAATTTTGAAACGACGTGAGAGAAACAGCGATCGCTTTCTGCTTCCAGAATACACAAAGCCTCATCGGGCATCATATGTTCAACATCGTTCAATCGAAGCACTTTTTCTTCACGATTATAATCATCACAAAGAACGAGAATACGCTTAGCATGAGGACAATTTGTCAACGTCAGCTGAAGCAGTTCAATTGCCTGTGCACGAACAGAAGCTTTAGGATTTGCCAGCGACTGATAAATTGTTTGAATCATATCGCGTCGGTACAGAGCCATTAAACCTTTAAACAAGCGATAAAAAGCCCGATCATAAAAATCCTGCATTTCGACATTCAACGATTTTGGTGATGATATTTCGTCCTGTTCTTCAAGAACTTGCATCAGAACCAAAAAAGCCTGTGCTAATCTGGCTTCATGAACAATCAGTTCAAGTGCATATTTTCGAATATTGCTATGATTTTGCAAATCGAGAGAATTATCGAGAAGAATTGAGTCTAATGTTGCCTCTCGCACCTTTGGAGCACTATCGAGCAGCAATTCTGGGTCGTAAGTGATTGAATTTTCTGAACTATTTTTGTTAATATTATTTATATTTTCCAATGCTGCGGGTGCAATTTCAGGTGTATTTTCCTGAACCCCGGTTTTAAGTTGATTATAGAGATGACTTGCCGAATAGCGATTGAGATCTCTAACAAAATACAGCGTAATAAGATTAATTGGAATGAGGAGTAATGGCGTGGATTGAGGACCAATAAGAGGTGCTACGCCATTGAGAAGAAAACCCGTACAAATGCCGCCAAGGGGATTCATCACGCCTTTAAAAACGACTTTTGAACGATTTCTTAACAATCTCGGTAAGGAAGAAATAGCAATTTCGCGGGCAGAATCCTGGATTGTAAAGCGCAGAGCGACATCCATAAATCTGAGGGCGACAATAAAAATTGCATGATAAATGAAAATAAAAGGAGCGGAAAAGAGCAGCAGAATGAGAGGTGTAACGGCAAAAAGCGTTCTTGTTTTAAAGCGAGTCAGGAACTGAGACAACAAAGTCAACTGAACGATAAGATTAAAAGTATTTGAGACAGCATTAAAATGGCCGTAGAATATTGCAATACCTTCCTTATCGTAATTGACCTGCAAATAATACTTAAGAACAAAGTCAATGATATTAGTTGCGACAGCAGTAAGAAAGAAAATGATGGACAGGTTTTTTAGCAGAGGAGAACCGACGATATTTTTAACAGCATAGAAAAAGTCGGTATGAATAGAACGCTTTGCCTCATTTGTAATGGAATATTGAGTTTTTTCAGCTCGGCGGTACTGTCTCAAAGCAATGACAGGAATTGCCATGAGCATGAAACTAGTCACATCGGCGACCGGAAGTGCAGAAATACCGATCCATCGAATGAGTAAAGGAATCAAGCAACCGGAAGCGATTCCGCCTAGAGTTGAGGCAGCACTGACAAGATGAAAAAGTCTTCTTCCCTGACGAGCATTAAAAGCATCCCCGATAGCATTCCACACAACAATATTACCGAGAGCTGGAGCCGTAATCAGGAAGATAGCATAAGCCAGGATAGTGGATTGTGAAACGAGTTCAAAAGACTGAAAAAAGATAACGCCAAATCCCGACAAAAGCAGCATGGAAACGTTAAGTTTTGTCGCGGAAACGAAACGAATCAGGAAAAAATAAACGACGGACACGACCATTAAAGCCAAGCTTGAAAATATAAAAAAGTTGGCAACATTAATGGCAGGTCTTGCAGACAACAACACCGCATCGCTCAATGTTCTTCCGAGGACGACACTAGCAATGGATGAAAACGTGCCCATAGCCGCCATGACAAGCGGAAACAGCTCACCACGACGAATGTTAAAAAATCGAGATTCTCGAATCACTGAAATAATACAAAAAAGAGGCGCGATGCTATCGCGCCATACCAATAGGGCGCATTAACGAGCGCCCACAATTGTTTGTATTTGGAATTAGAAACGAGCCTGAGCAAAGATTCCAAGGCCGAGCACGTGTGGATCACGCATATAATATTCGGCAGTATAATCAACGGAATCTTTACGACGACCGAGTTGATTGCGATCATAGTTGTAATTAATCTGACCAATCAAGCTCATCATCTCGGAAATATCCCAACGCAGAGCCAGTTTTATAGAATAAACGGCTTCCGGTTCATTTCCGGTTGGGAAGGCAATGATGGTGCTTGAATCCATGACAGCCACAGTCTGCACCCCACCTGTCAGCTCATTAGCATTCAGAGTTTCGCTAATACGCCCGCGATAAGAAGCAGGTTTCTGAATACCAAACTGAATTGAGGGGAGGAGATTGGTGGATTCGAACCAGTATTCACCTTTCACAGCAAACAGGACTTCACCTTCACTTGACGAACCGGACGGAAGAGTCATGTAGGGATCGAGCCCAGGAACGTTGTAGAGAATGAAGTATAAATCGCGATAGACGAGGTCAACGTTAATGGCGAGTTTACCAACAAAGAAGTCAGCACGAACAGCACCAGCAAAAGCATCAATTCGTTCAGTCGAACCGATCTTATCGGAATTACCGAGAACCTGGCTCAACCAGTTACCTTCAACGGATGCACGCCAAGTAAAATGATCGTAATTGCCTGGTTTGCGAAGGAAGTAGTTGGAAGCTTCAAATGCATCATCATTATTGCGGTACAGACGATAATCGATGGAGGATTCAGGTTTGAACCCCTCGGAGAAAGCGCTCAAACGAACAGAGATACCGCCATCGACAACTTCTTTGCCCTGAACACCCTGTTTTGGGTTTTTACCAGCATCAAAAATACCGCCATTGACTTCAATACCGAACATATTGCCGATATAGCCGAGACCAAAGATGCCGCCCCAGAAAGCACCGAGTTCACGATTGGCAACATCGTTTTTATCCTCAGTCAAAATCAACTGACGTGTTGATTTTGCGCCAGCCAGGAAATAGAAGCCATCCCAGTCAAAGCGGAAACGGAAACCCGGTGTTGCAAACTGTGATTTCAGCTGTGTAAAGATCTTGTTGCCACCCCAGGACAGGTCATAGGTATAACCGGCGCGGAATCGGTCTGCATTGGTGGGGAAAAATGTGAATTCAAGCTGACGTGCCGAATCTTTAACATGACCGGTTTTTTCATCTTTCTGAACATCAGTAAATGAATAGCGAGCACGGAGATATGAACCATCATCCTTAAGCTTAATGTCACCGGCGCTGAAACCATTTTCTGGTTCTGTCAATACGGCAAGACGAGCAACAAAAGCTGCATCGGTAGTCAGATTATCAATAAAGCTGGGCATCTCTTTATAGAGAACGAGATGTGTCAGTGTTTCATCGCCATTGTCCTGGCTGTTGAGGTTCTCAAACGGATAGAAGACCCCCTTACGGGCACCAAAGTCGATTTCAGGGCTGTTGATGAGGGTTTCACCAGGATCTGAGAGCAGGTTGTCATCACTGAAAACAAAACTCAGACGAGTGTCGATGAAATCGCCGGCCGTTGCGGCAGGGGCAAATGCAAAGAATGCAAATGCACATGCCAATGCTGTTTTAAGGCCTTTGTGAGCGGAATGAGAGAATCTCTTTTGCATGAATGCTTCTCCTAATAATGACGGGAATATCCCCAAATATTATGCTTAGAACTCTAAAATATGAAGAAAATTAGACTGTGGGTTTACAAGCCATCGGCGTCTCAGAATTCAATGGCGGATATGAATAACGATAGTTTGTAAACTTCTCGCAGGTACAAATTGAACCATCTGAGGTACAAACATCATAGCATCCACCAGTTTGAGTATCGTTCCAACATTTGCTGAAGTCTGCCTGTGCTGTTGAATCACAAGCCACCGGCTTAGTCTTATCCGAAGGCGGATATAGAGCACGATATTTAGCAAAGTCTGCACAAGTACAGGCTGCACCATATGACATACAAGTATCCTTGCATCCGCCAGCTTGAGTATCATTCCAACATTCTTTAAACTCACGTATGGCATTCGCATTATACACTTCATCCATAATGAGATCTGTTGAAATACGAGGCTCAATAACAGACATAATCATGCTGGATTTCCATTTTGATGCATAACAGAATACATCACCGGAACATCCAGGCAAAACCTGTTTGAGATTACCAGTCAGACGTTTCAGACGACGATCCGGACAACGCATCATATGACGATATGTACTCGGATCGATCCAGCTTTCACAATCTTTAGTGATATCAAAATTTGCAATCAGCGAAGAGCTGGCAACGGATATTTCCGCATTACCATCAACCGTCCAGGCTTTCCACTGATCATAGCTTTCAAGGTTTGACATTTCCGTGCAACGTTTCGAGTTGTCATTGCACTTTGTACGACATTCAGCTTCTTCCGAACCCGATTCGATCTTACTGTTACCGTTATCGTCACAATTAATGAATTCGGTTGAAAGACGGACATTCTGAATGGTAACGACCGAACCTTCAAGCCGTTCAAGAGCATTTGTCTGAACCGGACTTGTCTTTATTGTACTGCCATCAATACCGGTTTTCTTGGATGAATCTGATTTCAGAGCAAGAAGTTCTGGTGTAATGGTTCGAGGCGAAGGCGGTTCAATATAGGCGAATTTTTTCTTTTCTTCTTTTGAAAGCTGATAATCGTAATAGACATTAGAACAATCGACGATAGCATCCATTGCTTCGAGTTCTTCCTGAGTACAGTCTCGAACTTCGCCTGTTTCCTTATCGATACAGGAGCCAACGCCCTGTTCGCCATCTTCGGGTGCAGGATCGATATCTTCTGCAGTCGAACGTTCCTTATTCTGGATACCCCAGGAAGGGAACTGAAGCTGTGTCATTCCGGTATATTCAGCAATCCCCCCAGAAACCTCACACACACGATCACCAATGTCGACACGACCAGGCTGCGAATAGGTGAAGATAAACAGTGAATTGTATTCCGGATCTCCAAGATCGGTAACATAAAATCCCGTCGCTACGACGTTTGTCACCACGAGTTCATGCCCTTTCATAGCCTTAAGCTGGGCATATTCCTTATTAATTGGAGACTGGCCATCCAACTGTTCAGGGTTGTACTGAATCATTCTGATGGTTTGGGGAACGAACACAAATTCCTCGCTGACACCTGTAGCGAGTGAGGGCTCACAGGTTCGCTGGTCCTGTTTTTCGCGACCATTCAGACACTTCTTGTCGGGCATTTCATCTTTAAGTTTTTCGATGGTGTCCTCAATCCAAATGCGTGTATTACCGAATGTATAACGCATTCCAATTGTCTGCCCGCTAATGAGCTTTGTCGGCTTGCCAGTCTCATCATATTCCCATTGACCAACCACACCATTTTTAAACTCTACTGTATCAACACTGAGTTTGCCGGGAACGGTGCTAATCGGTACAATTTCATTATAGTCTGGCAGGAAATTGCCTTCCACATCGACGGCATAAGCCCCCACAGACACGTTGTAACATTTCTCACCAGCAGGACATGCACCATTTGTTTCAAATGCAGTCGGAAATTCCAAAGGATTTGCCGCTGAACCATAATCGCCAACCAGTGGACTGGCTTTCACAATATAGGCGTGCACACCCTCAATATGAGTTGTTTCTTTTTCCACACAGCTCAATACTGCTGGAGCCAAAGACAGGCAGGCCAGCAGAGCAATGCAGGATTTCAGTGTTTGTTGTTGTTTCATTTTTCAACTCTCCTGCAGGATTAATAGCAAGCATCATAGCCAGCAGCCTGAAGTGCTTCCATAATAGCCGGACCATTGCTAAAGCTGTCTATATTCTCAATTTCATCCTCGAGAAGTTCGTTGCGAGGACGCTGTGGATTCTGACGACCATCCGTACTTGCAATAAAGCATGCAACATCGCGGCATATATCTTCTGCAGTCTTCGATGCATCTTTAACGCATCTGTCATACTCGCTTTCAGTATCTAGGTCTTTGCAACTCATAACATCGGATCCCAAAACCAAATTCATGACGTTTTGTTTGGTTTTGACCTCCTGAACGCACTCATTATAGGTTTGAGATTCCGGACCGCCAACAACAGCTGCACACATTGCAAGTTCGGCATTGTAATCGAATGTCATCCACTTATTGATATCCAAATACGAATCAACGCATCGGCTATATTCGCTTTCATGCGAATATGAATCGCATTTACCGCCCTCTATCTCAATATAACCACCCTTGCCATCCTCAATTTTTCCGATATTGGCCAATTCATAGCAATCTTTAATCTTATCTGAATAGAACTTGTTGCGGCAGTACGCACCATATGATTTCACCAGACAGTCATCATACTCTGTCGTCTTTTTCATACCCGCGCAACGGCTCGGACCCGAACCATCAATAAGTGTGTCCTTGTTGGCCAAACACACTTCCTGCTCACTGTATTGATACATGTTCTTGCACCAGCGGAGCTCGAATTCAAGCGTATCATTCTTGCAATTCTGAAGACGCTTGCATTCACCTGGATTTTCAGGATCAAACTTGCCGCTGCTCTCTGGATGACTGGGATCCTTGATCCCCCCCATATCATCAATACAACGATCATAGCACGACTTCTGTTTTTCGATACCATCCATCAAAACTTCACGAAGGGCAACCCCTGTGTCTTTCTGAGTCGTATTGTATTTCAGCGTCGAGAAGCCAGAACCACCATGCGACATATAATCATTCGTCGCAAATTTGTAAAGCCACTGAGGCTGCATCAACTCAATACAGGCCTTGTATTCGCCAAGTTCCGTATCGGTTATCACCTCACATGTTGAAATGCCGTCCTCACTAAAGGCACAGTCGGCATCTGTCTCACAGCCGCCGCGAACAAACTTGACGTCTTTCGCAAAGTGAACGTTATAAATATTATTTTCCGGATGATCCGGATCTTCCCAGGTCAGTTCGCAGTAACTCGGACGCGGGGTGATGCGTTTGCAAACCTCATTAAAAGCATCCGTTCTATATTGATATTCAAACAGATAACCAAGATCGAGATAATCGTCCACAACACGTTTGGCCGTATGGCAGTCGAGCGTGTAACGAACACCCGCAACCTGAAGCTGACTCTGACAACCACGGTTCATCGAACGATAGGTGTTATAGTCAAGCAGTGACCATACTTCTGTTCCCGACAGGAACATCGATGCCAGAGAATTCGGGAACGGGAAAACGTTGTAAAGCTGATCGTTCGTCACAGGCCCCTGATTGACGTCTGTACGAATCCCAAGTGAGTTCGTTGCACCAAAATCCGCTTCCACGCGCTGGCGAATGATCATCAAATCCGCAAGGAAGTTTCCAAGCGGCGAGTCGTTGCCACCAGTGCCAAAACGTTTCAACGTCTGAGGCGCATAACCAACAATATGACGAAGATCAAGCCTGCGCGCCAGTTCTCTTTCATATGGCGCAACCAGAAGCGCAAGCTCCGGATCCTCTGCAATATTCGACTCAATCGGAATCGGCGTATATTTGTGGCTGACAAGCGTCAGATCCCACGGATGGAGTTCATCCCCCGTCTTGCCTTCATACAGTTCAGGACGTACCTGATAGTCGGGATAAAATACACCGTCAAAATGACCGACATATTTCATAAATGCACCAGAATGGACCAGCGGAACCATCTTCGGCGCCGGTTCCCCATTCTCATCCATATGATTGTCAGGAATAATCTTCGGCGGATTCAATACAACATGAAGATGACCTCCAAATACAACATCCAACCCTTCCGTCTTGCGAATGACATCCTCATCTTCGCCAAGCCCAAGATGCGTCACCATTGTCAGTATATTGGCGTCATTTTGGAGAAGTTTCAGATAGCTCTGAACAACCTCAATGTTTTCCAAAACTGTTATGCCCAGGCTGTTATCACCATATGTACTGCTCGACATACTCGAATAGTTCGCCATGCCGATAACCGCAACCTTCACACCGTCCGCATTGATGATTGTATATGGACGCGCAACATCCTTCAAAGGCAGGTATTCATTCCCCTGTGACGGCTTCCACTGATAATTCGCAGCCAGAATCGTAAACTGCGCTTTCGATAGCTTGTCGTAAAGATTCGCCACACCATGGTCAAATTCATGATTGCCAATGATAAATGCATCCAGGCCAAGATAATTCATCGCATATATCTCAACCTCACCATTGTATTCATTGAAAATTGGCGCACCCTGAAATACGTCGCCACTATCCACATGAATACAATGCTGCGCTGACGCTCGAATGTTCCTGACCACCGTCGCCGCTCGCGCTATCCCACCAAACGGCTCATTCGCCTGCGTCATGCCGATGCGTTCGTCTGTCGCCATCAAATCCATGTCATACGGCAATATACGGCTGTGGATATCACCCGTGTGAATCGCAGTCAGCCTGATCCCGCTTTCAAAATCGATGTCGTCAGTCTCCACTTCCACC
>JAZRWV010000267.1:0-5591 GCA_045599925.1 Myxococcota bacterium | reverse complement strand
AGAAATGCGAGAAAATTTCGTTGATAACATCTTCTGATGCAATGGAACCGGTAATGAGCGCCAGGGCATCGGCGGCTTCATGCAGATCCGATGCTATGCATTCGGCCGGAAATCCGGCTTCCAGTGACGCTAATGCTCGTGTAACGGCGGATGAGGCTTCATTCAGATGGGTGATGTGGCGTTGTGATGTGATAAGCGTCACATTTTCAAACTGATTGTCGACGTCCTCTGCAATTCTTAAAAGTTTTTCTTCAAATTCCGCCATTCCATCTCTGGTAATGACTGAAACTTCATAAAGATGAAGCCCGTATTCTATCAAAAACTCTTTTAATGAGGCCGGAATTTCTGGATTTTCCTTGAGATCTGACTTCGTTTTCACAACGATGATACGGCCTGTGCGTGCAAATGTATCGAGTTCAAAGGCCTCTGTCGCGCGAAGTTCGTCCAGAATGGAGCAGTCCTCAGATGAACCGTCAAAAAGAACAACAAGAATGTCTGCGGTCTGAATTTGCGATTTGGTTCTCGTAATTCCTATGCTTTCAATGGGATTGTCGGTCTCGGTCATGCCTGCCGTATCGATGAGGCAGAAGAGTTTTGAGCCGATTTGAAGCTGAGATTCGATGGTATCCGTTGTCGTTCCGGCAATGTTTGTGACAATGGCTCTTTCATGCCCCAGCAGACAGTTGAAAAGACTCGATTTTCCGGCATTCGGTTTTCCGGCAAAGACTGTTCTCAGGCCGCCGGCACGATACTGTTCGTGTGCTCTTTTCATGCGCATGATTTTGTCGAGCACCATCTGTCCTTCAGTCTGAATGCGCTCGACAGGCAGTGGCGCGAGCTCTTCTTCAGAGGAGAAATCGATGGATGCTTCAATGGCACAAAGCAATGACATGATGGAGCTGCGAAGCGAACTTACTGATTCCGATACCGAACCGGAAAGCTGACGCTGGGCTTCACGACATTGCTGGTCATTTTGCGCATGAATGACATCCATAATGGCTTCTGCCTTCGAAAGATCCATCTTTCCATTCAAAAATGCCCGTTTTGAAAACTCGCCCGGTTCTGCCGGTATGGCACCGGCTTCGCACAGCGTATGAATAATCCTCGACAGATTAACGCTTCCGCCGTGCGCATAGATTTCGATACTGTCTTCGCCGGTAAAGCTGTGAGGCCCCTTGAAATAGCAGACGAGGACTTCGTCGAGCTTTTCCCCGTTCAGGGAATACAAAATTCGGGAATGCATTTTTCTCGGCGTGAGATTCGCATTCTTCAGGCATTTTTGAATGACATTGAGAGAATCAGAACCGCTCATTCTGATAACTCCAATGGCAGCCGGAGCCAGGCCGGATGAAATGGCTGCAATGGTTTTGTTGGGAATCATATGGAATTATTAAGTTCAGGAATATATTTCTGATTTCTGTAATCGTCAAAGATGACGATGGCGGCTTTAATGGCCTGTTCGCGTTCTGTCTGGTCGAATTGTCGCGTGTCGAGAACGAGTTCTGCCGGCGCATCAAAATTTTCAGATTTTAAAGCATTTGCAAGATTTTCCAGCGTTTCTGGGTTGTTGGCAAAGTCCAGGTATAAGCCGGCAGGCCGTTCTGTTCCCTTGTTTCCTCTTAACAGCCCGGGAGTGGGATTGTAGGAGCCAGAGCCGGGCGCAAAAACGGGTGGGACACTTTCGGTTTTTATTGCCTGAACAATGAGTTTGGCTTCTTCCCTTTTTTTGTCGGATGCTTTTTGATTGAGTGTATTCGCATCGGGATTGGGTTCAAAAAGACAGACTTTGTAACCGGGATCTGTTGGAAAACGCATTTTTTCACCAGCCAGAGGACCGGCTTGGGCGACTGTACATGTTCCGAATTTTTCGCTGAGTCTGATATCTTTTGCCGTATTGTTCCAGCGAAAGCGAAGATAAATGGCCGGTACTTTTTCTTCACCACTTGTCAGACAGGCGAACAATAGATTTTCAGTCGGATAGGCAAGAGGACATTCAATAGCGGCACCCATCGGTAATGCTTTGGGCAGACAGCGGCCTGTTGCTGTTAATATCGACTGAATGGATGCACAGTCAGCCGGCGTGTCCGGATAATAATCCGGATTCATGGCCAGATCGAGTTCATCCCACGCAAAATCATTGGGATAAAGTGTTTTGACTTCGAGTGGCGGATCTTCTGGCGTGAGCAAAAAACATCCCTGCAGGGAGCAATAGAGCAGTATTGCCAGCAAGGGAAATATGCACTTTCCAGAAAATCGTCGCATCACAATTTTCCTTTGGCACAGTCCGGATACATGGCAGGAAGACAATGGGCCATATAAACTCTGGCTTTTGTGCATGAGATAAGCATTTCATCATTCGATGCGGCGATGGCACAACTCTCACCTTTTTTGAGATCGTATTCTTCATCGCCGATGAGAATGTGAATGCTTCCCTGCATGACGGTGACAAACAGCATTTCCCCGGGAAGTGTCTGACTTACAGAGCCTGTTCCGGTAATAAACCTGGCCATGAGCCATGGTTTTTGTGGAAATTCAACGATTCGAATGTTGCTCGTTTCATGGAGAATATTCGGAGTCATCCGGCATTTTTTTTCCAGCTCAATGCCGCATACTGCATCGAAATTGATGTATTCCATTGCTTCATCGATGTGCAATTTTCTGGCTGTTCCTGTCGACGAATGATTTCCGTGACGATCGTAGCGTCTGTTCCAGTCATGCAGGCGCAGAGAAATGGCTTTTTTTCCGGGTTGCATGAGCTGGGGTTCGAGGACACAAAGACCTCCACCAAGTGCATGAATCGTGCAGGGCGGAATCGCATATAATTCTCCGGGATAAACCTTCACGAAATGAAGCAGAGGTTTGAGATCTCTTTTTCCATATACCGCATCGATAAACATGTCCCGGGTCACATGAGGGGTGAGTCCAAGATAGATACCGGATTGCGGGGAATTTCTTAACACGAGCCAGGACTCCCATTTACCACTTTGATCCGATGGCAGGTTCTGGGCTTCGATGGGCGGATGAAGCTGTAACGATAAATCTTCTTCAGAATCGATGTATTTGACGAGTAGTGGAGAGTGTTTTCCCCAAACCTGAAGGTGATTTGAACTCAACCAGTTTTCTGCATGGTCACTCGTGTTGAGAAATTCGGCAAATGTGCCGTCAAAGCCATTTGCACATCTGGATGGAAGTTCAGATGCAGTAGAAAATTCCCATGATTCTCCGATATATGGCGGCAGATTGAGTCCTAACCCGTCTTTGAGAGACTGAGCAATTCTTCGTCCGGCCCATGGGGTTCTGACGTGGTCAGTAAAATTATCTGGCCTGAATTTGATAAGTCGTTGAATCATATTGAGAAAATCAGTCGAATTCGCCGAAGAAGAAAATCGGCAGGAAATTCACCATAGTATGTTTTGTCCGGTAAAGCTAAAATCAGGTGTATTGCGATTTCAGATGATACTGTTATTCACATCGAGAATTCATCCCAGAAGTCTTATTTTCTAGCCGATTCCAGCTTTGTTCTGTGTTTTGTCGCTTCATCCGCAAGTCTGTGATAACGATATTTTTTCAGGAACTGGTCAAAATATTCATAAGCTTCAGACTCATTGCCTGTTTTTTCAGCACAAATACCTTTATAATATCTGGCAAGTGCATCCATGTCCGGGCTGAGGTCAGATGAGTTGATGAGGGCGAAGAATTTGCGGGCGCCTTCGAAATCACCAACCTGATAGTATGACATCGAGAGGTAGAAATAGAGTCTCGGGGAATAGGCCGTATTTTCTTTATAGGTCATGCTTTTGACGAAGGCATCGCGAGCCTGCTCAAAATTAGAAGCATTGTAAAGCATGACGCCGTCATGATAAGCATTTTCGGCGAGTTTCCATTGAATTTCGTCAATTTTTTCGGAAAGGAGAGCATTTTCGGCGGGATGTGAGATGTCGCCTCTGTTCGTTTGAAAAGCTTCGACGGCTTCGTCGTAAAGTCCATCCTTTATTTTTTGATAGACATCCCAGGCGGCTTCCGATCCTTTTTGTTGTCGTTTGTTTTCAATATCAAGACTTTCCTGATACTTGAGTGCTTCGGCATAAGATTCTGAATGCAGTTTGATTTCGTTTGACTTCGCATTATTTCTCATGTTGACGCCAACAATAACGCCAATGACTGTAATGATGGCGAGGATGGCAAAAGCCGAGATGAGAATGAATGCATATCGACGTTCATTTTGAACATTTGTAAACTGTAGCTTGGCGAGGGTGTCGAGACATCTCTGATTATTTTCGCGGGTTTGAGAAAGAATTTCCTGAAGTTTTTGCAAATCAGGAAGGGATTCATCCGTTGCGCCAGGTTTATTTTTAGCACTTTTTTTAAGTCTCAGAGGCGCGATCGATTCAGCTGTCATGGATTTTTCGTTTGCAATGACAGGTTTTGCATCGGTCTGAGCAGGTGTGTCAGGGGATTCGGCATGAAGCTGATCAAGTGGAGATGCCGCAGTCGTATCTTCGATTTGCGGATTTTTGAGCGTGATGTTGGGAATATCATCAAATGAAGAATCGGAATCGGTTAAATCGAGAAGAGAGCCTGAGAGGGAAGCATCTGTATCAAAGATGACATCGCCGAGGAGATTCCCTGGCTGAGCTTGTTCGGTACTGACCGGTAGTTCAATAACGCTGGGAGTGGAAGACTTTTTGGCTTTTCGTTTAAGTTTTCCAGGATGAATGTCGTTGATATCGTTCATGATTGCCCTGATTGACTGGCTTTCTATATTGAAAGCGCGCGTCTTTTAACAATTCGCGGTCAGCATGACAACTTTATTGTTTTGGTATGCAACGCCGAAATGGATGGGCGTTTTCCGTTTTGAGTTGTTCATATTCCATACGCAGTAGGCGTAAGATATGCGTAGCCCCCAATTCGCGACGTAAGGCGCTATCGGGGGATCAGGCGAATTTCCCCAACTTTTTTCCGCGTCTTTAGACGCGGCTAGGTCGTTTGAATTTTGGGATGAGTCAAAAAAAATCATCAAAGTGATCGCGTATAGTGGCAATAGTTGACAAAGAGGTCATAAGCGCGGTAAAAGCACAAGGGCAGAATTTTGAGTCTGCATTTTATTCATATCGTGACAGGGATAGTAAAAGATGAGCATTCGTAAAGCAGGCGAAACGAACGTCGGCAGAAAACGTAATCACAATGAGGACAGTTTTCTAATCGTGCATGATCAGCATTTATACATCGTTGCTGACGGTATGGGTGGTCACGCAGCTGGTGAAGTCGCCAGCAAAATGGCTGTAGAAACAGTCTCCCAGTTCTTCAAAGATACAGCAGAAGATGATGAAATTACCTGGCCGTTCAAAATGGATCGCCAGAAAAAATACGAAGAAAATCGTCTCGTAACAGCTATCAAATACGCCAACCTTCGCATCTATGAAGAAGCACTTGCCAATGCCAAGAAAAAAGGTATGGGCACGACAATCGTCGCTGTCAACTTCACAAAAGATGGCGTCTATATCGCTCACGTCGGCGATTCCCGTATTTATCGCTTCCGCGAAGGAACCCTCAAACAGATGACTGAGGACCATTCCCTCCTCAATGACTAC
>JAZRWV010000266.1:0-4805 GCA_045599925.1 Myxococcota bacterium | reverse complement strand
GCAAACCCTCCGAAAAAATACATGTTCCACAAAGGCAGGAACAGATGGGTTCTTTCCATTTCCGAAGATCCTGGAATCATCAGCAATATGCGTGCACTCAATGCCGAGGTCTATGCCCCCAGTGAATCACGAAAATACTGGCTGCTGAACAAAGACGTTTTCAATTCCATTTTGCCACTGCTCAATGCAGCCGGATACACTGAACATGTTCAGGAACCACAGGAACCCACTGCGCAGTTCTCTGTTTCACCCAAAAAAGCCGAAGATCCCCTTTGCAACCCCATCAAATTCCCTGCTATTGCACACAAAACTCCACAAATAGCCGCAGAATTTCTTCAGAATCACACGTTTTCCATTTCGGAATTCAACACCAGTCTCAAAGAAGGCCTTTCGGCTGCATTCCCATTTCAAATCTGGATTTGTGGTGAAATATCCGGTTTTACAATCCGTTCCGGACACGTCTATATCGACCTCGTCGAACATGTTTCGGGGAATATGCCAAAAGATTATTCTCTTAAAGCTATTATCTGGAAACAAACATACAGCTCTTTTCTGGCTAAAATTCAGAACGGCTCCCTGCCTGAGTTTAACATTGGTCAGAAAATCCGCGTTCTTGGCACCATCGACTTATATTCTCAGGGCGGAAATCTTTCCTTCATCATTCACGATATCGACACATTCTTTGCCGAAGGCGAATTCTATAAACAAAAAGAAATCATCCTGAATCGCTTAAAATCTGAAGGATTAGACAAACTCAACCTCAACCGCCCCATGCCTTTTTTGCCACTCAGACTTGCGGTCTTTACGAGACCACATACCAAAGACAATGACGGCGCAGCTGGATGGGGAGATTTTTCAAAAATCGTTTCCTCTTCCGGTTTTCCATTCCAAATCACGACGTTTTCTGTCGCCGTTCAAGGTGTCAATGTCGAAAGCTCTTTTATGAATGCTTTTGATGACCTCAACAAAATCGGAACCGATCAGTTTGACCTCTGCATTATCCTTAGAGGTGGCGGCGGTGTGGTCGAACTTGCATGCTTCAATAATTACAACATCGCAAAGCGTATTGCAGAAACGCCCCTCAAGTTCATCATCGCCGTCGGACATGACAAAGACAGAAGTGTCCTCGATGAAATCGCCACAAGAATGGAAACGCCATCTGCCATCGCAGAAACCCTCTGCAATCGCTGCACTGAACTCTATTCTCAGCTCATTCACGACAAGGAAAAGCTCTTTTCCAGAGTCTATGCAATTCTCGACGCAAAAAAGAAAGATCTGCGTCATTTATCCGATTCCTGTGCAAGCAGTGTCCGTTACAAAAAACAAGAGGCTTCTTCCTCTCTTCGACTTCTTTCAAATCAAATCACTCAATCCTCTCTCAACCGCATCCGCGAAAATAAATTTAAACTCCAGTCTCTCTCTAAAGATCTCAACTTTTCCGGAACACAAAACATTCGTCGAGAAACGACCAATCTGAACAACTATAAATCCGACATTTCCAACGCAGCCCATCGCATTTGTACATCCCAGCTTCATGAACTCGATCACCTGGCTTCCAGAATTCATACGATTTCTCAAATTCGAATTCAAAGCGAGCACGCATCTCTTCAAAAGAAAGCCTCTCTGATTGTCGAGCGAGTGAATGCGGCAAAACAAAAACAACAAATGCGTCTCGATAACCTCAAAACCAAATTCGAAGAACGCAATCCGGAATCTATCTTTAAACGAGGTTTCGTACTTCTTTCCGATGAGCAAAATCACCTCGTTTCATCCATTCAAAATATCAAACTTGATGACAATCTCATTGTTCGAATGCTCGATGGAAAATTCACAGTGACTGTCAATGACATTTCGCATTCAAACGAGTTTTCAGCGCCCCCCATCTCACCAGAAAACACCGGGAAAAGTAAAAAGAAGTCTGTTAATACTGCTGACGACTCGAAATCTGTTCATAAAGCTTCTAAATCAGCCGATAAAACAACTAAATCTGCGGATAAAACAAGTAAATCTGTGGATAACACTGCTAAATCAGCGGATAAAGCAACTAAATCTGCAGAATCTCCGACAAATTCTCGCAAATCGATGAAAAAGTCCGATAAAGAGAAAATCTAATATTCCCTCACTCAACAAGAAATAGAATTCGAGGGAAATTCAACATAAACTACCATATTTCATCAACAAATACAGGATAAACACATGTCAGACGAACTTGCACCTTCCCAATCATCATATGCAGAAGATATTCAACAAATCGAAGCGATTCTCGAAAAGCTGAATCAAAATGACTGTGATATCGATAAAATGCTCGAGTATGTCAATAAAGCCTCAGTTCTGCTCGAAAGATGCAATCAAAAACTCGCCAAAACAGGTATCCAGATTGATGAAGCACTAAAAAAGCTTAATGACATGAATATCAACTAACAACACAACATTAATGCTGAATTGTTTCGCAACTTCGAAACATGAGTTGCCACAAACAGACTTCATCAGAAATTTGAATTAATAAACTCCCACCAACGTTTATCGTTGTATGTGGGAGAAGCAAATTTCCACGGCCAATTCAATCAAACATTCAGGATTCACATGAAAAAAGTCTCTCAATTCATTCTCAGCTGTGCA
Source organism: Myxococcota bacterium (assembly GCA_045599925.1). Taxonomy (GTDB): domain Bacteria; phylum Myxococcota_A; class Bradymonadia; order UBA4248; family UBA4248; genus UBA4248. The sequence continues at coordinate 2,186 of JAZRWV010000266.1, read as the reverse complement.
GCTGCAATGACACTTGTCTGCGCTGCACCAGCTGTTGCCCAGGAGGTTCAAATGACACAGCAAGCTCAGGAAAACATCAAAATTCCTTTTGAACAGTTTACACTCGATAACGGACTTCAAGTCTTCCTGCTTCGCGACAATTCCCTCCCGATTATTTCAGTCAATCTCTGGTTCAATGTCGGTTCAAAAAACGAACAGCCCGGCAGAACAGGCTTTGCGCATCTCTTCGAACACCTCATGTTCATGGGAACGGATAAAGTTCCCAATATCGACATTCTTCTCGAAAGTGGCGGCGGCTCAAACAACGCCTCTACTCGCGAAGACGTCACCAATTACTACACGGTTGCCCCTGAAAATATGCTCGAAACCGTTCTCTTTATTGAAGCCGACAGATTTGCACACCTCGCCGATGCCATGACGCAGGAAAAGCTCGACAAACAGCGAGATGTCGTCCTCAATGAAAGAAAACAGACCATGGATAATCAGCCCTACGGAAAGTTGTGGGATGATATGCCCGGTGTCATGTATCCCGCTGGTCATCCCTATGCGCATCCTGTCATCGGTTCTGTCGAAGATATTCAATCGGCAACACTTCAGGATGTCATCGATTTCTTTAATACTTACTACGTTCCGGCCAATGCAACCCTCGTCGTCGGCGGTGATTTCGATTCTCCAAAAGCCAAATCCCTTATCGAAAAATATTTTGGTGCGATTAAAAAACGTTCAAAACCTGAAACCAATCCAGTTCCTCAAGTCACACATCCCGTCAAACAACGCCATGTGCTCGAAGATAACGTTCAGGTTCCTAGACTTACACTCGTCTGGCATTCACCTGCATTCCTTTCAAAAGGTGATGCTGAACTCGATATTCTGTCCAATATCCTGTGCAAAGCACAGAATTCCAGACTCATCAACAGACTCATCTACGAAAAGCAATTGGCATCCAACGTTTCCTGCGGACAGATGTCAGGTCTTGCATCCATGTTCCTCATCGACGCAATGCCACTTCCTGGCGTTTCTATCGAAACACTCGAAGCTGAAATCCTCGATGAACTCAAATCCATCACCGTCAATGGCATTACCGAGGAAGAATTCAACCGCACGAAAAATTCCATCGAAACAGCTTATGTCAAGCAATTGCAGTCCATCGGTTCCAGAGCTGACAACTTCAACAGCTATTATTTCTATGCCCATTCTACCGATTTTCCAGCCGGAGACCTCAAACGCTATCGCGAAGCAAACTCTGAATCTCTTATGGATATCGTAAAAACGCTCTTCACCGATGATTCACGACGCACCACATTCATTGTCGTGCCTAAATCAAATCAATCCACGGGAGATGCTCAATGATTTTTCTCCATCGATTCATAATTCCTGCACTTGCTGCGCTTTTACTCTGCACCTCATGCCAGTCAGTTTCCACCAATACATCGCCCACTTCTGCAACAGAAAACACCATGTCAGATTTCAATCTTCCAGTAATTCCTCCCGCAAAATTGTTCCAGCATGCCATGCCTCAAATTCTGGCTCTCGATAACGGAATTCCATTCTGGTACATCCAGAATCCCATGATTCCGCTCATGAGCATGAGAGTTGTCTTTACAGATGGTGCATCCTCAGATCCTGCCGATAAATCCGGTTTGTCATCCATGGTCGCCGCAATGCTCAAGGAGGGTGCAAACGGGAAAACAGCTCAACAGCTTTCCGATCAGATCGAATTTCTCGGTGCATCACTTTCCCCCGCTGTCACACAGGATTCAACTTCGATAACAATTCAAGTCATGACACAATACGTCGAGCAAACGCTCGATATCCTCAATGATATCTGGCTCAAACCCGATTTCGAACAGTCCTCTTTCGATCGCCTCCAGAAAATCCTCCTCAGTGGTCTAAAACAACGCGAAGATTCCCCTGCCGCCATTGCAAAACTTGCCTCTAATCGTGAGTATTTTGGCGATGATCATCCATATTCGCGCCCCACAGACGGTTACATCGACACCGTCCAGAACATAACGCTCAACGACGTCAAAGACAGATACAATTCCCTGTTCCCAACTTCGACTGCAGCTTTTATTGCTGTTGGCAACATGCCTGCAGAAGAAGTCCAAAAACTTCTCAACGATCGATTTGGTTCCCTCAAAATCGACGAAAAGCCTCAAATCAAGTCTGTTCCTGAAGTTCCCGCA
>JAZRWV010000265.1:0-3177 GCA_045599925.1 Myxococcota bacterium | reverse complement strand
AGGCCGCGCCGCATGGCGTATTGGCCGTTCGGCCAATAGCCATGCCCATATATTATTCATCACCACGCTGATATTCGAAAAACTCGCTTCCGGGAATCGGAAATATCATACTTTCAGAAGGATTATCCGGAAGAAACAGAACACAAACATCGCTATTCATCGAGAGATAATTGACATTTTGTTCGCTAATCATTGCTGTTCCAACTTTAGTACAATTGCCAATATCAAATGAATAATCTACTCGAACCTTGGCGCGAGAGCCGGACCAGTTGCGTTCTGTATGATGACTGACGAGATTCTGACCTGAAATACACGTAAGTGTTTGTACGGTTCCCAGAGCTGTTCTGCCATTTTCATATATATTTTTACAATAACGAAAAGACCGCATCGCAGAGCAATATGAGGAGACAAGCTGCCAAGGAATGAAAAAAAAGCAAACCGGCACAACCGCAACAATGACAAACCAACTCCAGAATGATGCCGTATCCAGAAAATTTTGATAGCAGAGAAAACATACATAAACACATGATGCTACCGACAAAACGAAGACCAAAATTCGCCATACGATGGCAAATTTCTGACCTGCAGGATGAATCGCGCGAGGAATCGGAAGTTCCATCATCTGACTCATCACATCGGTTGCAGGCTCCAGACCTGGTTTAAAGAATTCTTCTGTCGTATGCATTAAAGTTTGCTCTGCATGATGTTTAACCATTCAAGACTATGAGGAATATCGTTAAGATTCCTGTAAGCCTGAGCTCTGAGAAGCGCAAAGAAATGAGACGTCTGCGAAATATCTGCCTTGTTATAGATTTCTTCGGTTTTGTCAATGCGATCAAGCAACGAATCGTTTTGTTCCAGCTGGAATGCAATCATGAGACGGCCCCAGTATGCAGCGGGAAGAGCCGGTTCATAAGCACAGGCAGTGTCAAAAGCATCCATGGCGGCTGAATAATCACCGCGATAATATGTCTCCCAGGCCGTTGCGAGTACCTCCACGGCTTCCAACAGCTTATTATCAGGCTGAACATCCACAAACTGGCGCAGTTTATTGATTTTAGTATGAATAAACTCCCATCCGGTACGATCGAGATTTGGCAATGGCTGACCTGGCGGCGGCGTGACATCAAGCATGAGTTCTGTCGTCATGCCTTTCACAATCTGGCGCTGAAGTGTATATAACTCAGGTTCAGCAAACCCCGCCCTCGTCAAAACATCGTAGTATGCAAGAATTCCATTGCCCTGTTTTGTCAAAAACGGTGTTTTTTCTGAAATTGCAGTTTCAATCTGATTGAGAACCGTTGTCTGAGCCGCATCGCGATAGTAGCTTTCCCCTTTTGCTTTCTTTTCAACAGCTTTTGCTTCAGCCTTCACCTTTTTGTCAGACCCGGTATCTGAAACATCCTCGTAAAACTGATAATACTGAAAAGATGTCGAATAATCCTTGAGCATTGAATATGCGCGAGCACAGTTGAGATAAGCTTTCGGAAGCGATATGGGTTGTGCCTGAATCGCATGACGATATGCCGAAGTTGCTTCAGCATATTTCTTCTGATTATAAAGACTGTTTCCCTGTTCAAAATAATCCTGTCCGGATTGAGCAAAAACAGCAAAGGGAATTAAACACAATGACGCAGCAATAATACCTGCCAGCAGATGGTTAAAGCTCATTCTCCCACCTCCTCTTCGGCAGAAAGAATATCATTGGCATTATCTGATGTCCAAACGTTCTCAGATGACGTGGTGTCAACGATATCATTTGCATCGACAGATTCCAGTATTTCAGAAATCTGTTCATCCGAATTATCAGAAGAAACATTTGAATTTTCTTCAGAATCGACCTCATCCAGTTCCGGATCTGGAGCATCATTATTACGCATCCAAATCGGAAACTGAAGTCCGACGCCAAGCGTAAAGCCATGACGTGCCTTTGATTTGTCAACGACATCATATTGAAGATCATAGGCAAACATGGCAAATGATTCTTCGCTGAAGAAGTATTTCAATCCAAGCGAGAAATCGAGAGAAAACGCATCCTGTCGCATCGATTTTTTAGCCATTCCCTTCTTTGCATCTAGTTTTATCAGGGAATAACCGAGTCCAAACGAGGCTTCAGCCTGCATGACCCAGAAAGTGTGATGGGCTTTAATCTGAGCGGGATACAATCCAAAAAACATTGCACTGTCTGACGAATAGGAATCCTCGCCAGCTGTAAACTTTGACGACATGCCGGATCCACCGATATCCAGTCTTAAGATCTGGACGCCCCAATATTCATTTTCATAGTTCAGGGCTAATGAAATGCCATTAAAATAAGCAGTTTCGGAGAAATCCGTGCGATGTCCACCAATTTTGGAATCACCGAATCGAAGCTCCTGAGTACCGAAATGATATCCGAGAGAGGCCGATAACCGATATTTTAATATGCCATCATGGCGAATATAGTATGTCGAACGACTATTTGGAAGCAGAGCAACCTGAATTGTCTGTGGCGTACCAGGATATAGCTTATAATCCTGAGAATAAGTTTGATGTGTTTCAGACTGAATTTCGATTTTGTGCTCCCCGGGCAGGATATTGTGTGTTTCGTTGGCGAGTCCCCAGTCTTCACCATCAATAACAACATGAGCATCCTCTGCGGTTGTTAGCACAGTCAGCTGAGTTTCTTCAGGTCGAAGATCGACATCTTTGACATAAATGCCACCTTTTTCAGCCGTAAACTGCCAGGATTCAGAGACATATCCATTTTTTTTGAAAACGATGGTCTGTTCACCAGCCGACGTTTTCATTCTCATTGGAGTTTTCCCGACGAGTTTTTGGTTGATATAAATCTCAACATCAGGAACAGTACTGGAGATTTCGAGTCCGGCTTCAAGTTCGAAAAGGGATCCGGCAATTTTCTGCATCAAATCAGTCAAAGAAGTGCCCGTCTTTGAGATTTGAACAGAAGATGAAGACATGCTCTGATAAAGGTTCAGAACAATTGTCCATTCCTTGTTGTTATAGCTGAATCGAGCTTTTGCAAAAGCATCGACATTGTGGACATCGAGTACAAAAGCTCCGCCCCCCGTGCAAGGCAAGCCTTCGGTAAAACATTCCGGAAAGTTGAGACCCTCTTTTTTGAGTTTCTGAGTGAGGATAGAATCACCGGCGAAGTGACGTTCCTTAGCTCTGGAG
>JAZRWV010000264.1:0-7421 GCA_045599925.1 Myxococcota bacterium | reverse complement strand
AAAGACTTTTTCTGCATCGTACCTTCTTGGTTTTGAAATGCCATCCTGGCAATTTCGGAACAACATGTGGAACAGAGATTAAACTTTCCACCAACTGATAGTTTAGCAGAGTCAAGAAAAATTTAAATGCTGTAGCCCTGTGGATGTCATTGAAACTTGTTCTGTAAATTGCTATTCTTTGATATGTTTCATGGTTTATAACACCATAAAACACAATTCATTTGTCAGGTAATTAATACCAATGATTGGATGAAACTTCTGTAAGGAGATTCTCTATGCAAAAACGTTGTTTTTTGTCTGCTTTATGCCTTGGACTTTTAGCCTCCCCTTTTATGGGGTGCAGCAACAGTGATGATAATGCAAATGAACAACAGGAAGGTCAGGTGGATGACAAAACCAATCCCGATGATAAAGTCCTGAAAATTAATGCCGTGAGGTCACAAAAAGCACATGAGAATGCCGATGTTGACGAAAACGCAATGAAATCTTTTGTCAAAGGTCAGTACGATTTGAACTTTGAACTTCTCAAGAATTCGAAAGACCAGATCGACAATCAAAATGCGATGATTTCGACCTTTAGTATTCAATCTGCTCTTGGTATGACCTGGGCTGGGGCCGCCGGTGAAACAGCAGCCGAAATGAAATCAGCACTCCATTTTGATGACAATACACATCAGAATTTGAATTATATCAATGCACATGTTCTGGCAGGACGGCTTGATGCTGTTAAAACAGAATATGAAGACTATGATGCTGTTGATGTTGCAATTAACAATGATATCTATGTTTCTCCGAATTATACATGGAAAGCTGCATGGCTCGACACTCTCAGCATTAATTATGATGCCGGTTTGACCGAAATGAATTTTGCTGCCGATCCGGAAGGTGCCAGGCAATACATCAATAATATCGTCAGCACCGACACTCACGAACGCATTAAAGACCTGCTTCCTCCAAATATAATTGATGAGCATACCCAGTTCGTACTGACGAATGCAATCTATTTCAAAGCCCCATGGGGGTTCATTTTCTATAAACAGTCCAGCCCGAAAGCATTTAATATGCTCGACAATTCAACCGTTGATGCAGTCTATATCTCAGCAGAAGAATCCATGCTTTATGCAAAAGGTTCAGATTATCAGGCGGTCAGTGTACCGCTTCGTGGAAATCGTTTTGCGATGATGTTCATCGTGCCGGATAAAGACACTTACAGCAATGTTGAATCCTCGTTAAATGGCGAGTTTATGAATAAAGTTTTTGATGAACTCAAAGCCACGCAGGTTCGTCTTTCTGTGCCGGAATTCTCGTTTGAAACATCTCTTGATCTCGTCAATCCATTTAAGGCTCTCGGGATGAGCAAAGCATTTACATCTGCGGCAGACTTCAGTGGCATGACGGAAGAACCGAACAGTCTGAATATTGCCGCAATTCTTCATAAATCCTTTATCGGCATTGATGAAAATGGCGTTGAAGCCGCAGCTGCAACAGCTGTTGTCGGCAAAAACACAGCAGTACCAGACGAGCCGACAAAACTTGATATCGATCGGCCGTTTGTCTTTATGGTATATGAAAAAGATACCAATAGTCCGCTGTTTGTCGGTCGACTGCTCGATCCATCGAAAAAGTAGTGCGGCCGTATCGCAGATAGGCCGCGCCGCCTTGCGTATTGGCGGAAAGCCAATAGCAAGGCCAAAAAATCCATGTAAAGACGCGTCATGACGCGTCTCTTACGCGTGCCGTATCGCAGATAGGCACGCAAGAAAAGAGAAACACATGAAAACAGCTAATAAACTCCTGCTTCTTAGCCTTCTCAGTGCCGCCTGCATTCATTTCGGTTGCTCCGAAGAAAACGCCACCTTCAATGTAAACGATGAGCAACCTCAAAATCCGGATACGCCTGATGTCCCCGGGACGCCAGACGAATGCATGAATGACTGCGAAAAGGACGCAAAACGTTGCACCAGTTCTGGCGTTATGATTTGTCAAAAAGGTGAAACCGGATGCCTTGACTGGGTGCTGAAAACGCCTTGTGAAGCCGGAATGCACTGCGACGAATCGACTTTTACCTGCGAAGAAGGCTGCGCAGAAACGTGTCCGATCGAAAATCAAACGCGTTGCAATGACAGCGTTATCGAATCCTGCAGTTCGGATGAAAAAGGCTGTGCAGTCTGGGAAACTGTTGAAGAATGCGAAGATATCTGTAATCCACAAACGGTGGCGTGCGAAGAAATATGCCATTCGACTTGCGAAGCCGGTGCTAAAATGTGCGATGGCAACGGCATTGCTGAATGTGTTGACGAAGATGGGGACGGATGTTTTGAATGGGGGGCGCGAGTTGCATGTCCGGACAAACAGCATTGTGATGAAACTACAATTTCCTGCACGCTTAACTGCAAATCCGAATGTGAAAATGGGAAAATCCAGGCATTTGCCACAAGTTCAAAAAAATGCATGGATTCCAATGACGACGGATGTTTTGAATGGGTTGATGATATCAAATGCGATGCCGGTAAAAAATATGATGCTGCAACAAATGCGTGCACGCCGGCATGCGGCAACGACTGTGAACCATTTTCGATTGTATTGCTTCCCGATACTCAATATTATACTCGAACTTATCCGGATGTTGCCAAAGGCAACGAGGCTCCAAAGCTCCGAAAACAGATCAAATGGATTAATGACAATCAGAAATCCAGAAATATCAAGGCTGTGATTACACTCGGTGATATCACCGATACAAACCATCCGGATTCATATAAATATAATGACACGATTTTTAAAACACTCGATTCGAAAATTGCATGGATTCTATCTGGTGGCAATCACGACTATTTGAATGGAAAATGTAATGACGGCGGAAGCACAACTGCATGCTCCTATGATATGCTCAGATATGACGGTTATTCATTTTCAAGAAGTGATACTAAATTTTCTAAATATATTAATGCGGATACATATAAAGGAAAATCGTGGTTCGGTGGTTTCTATTACGGAAGCAGTTCATACATCACATTTACAGCAGCAAATACTGAGTTTATCGTTATTTCACTCGAATTTGCACCAAGAAAAGCAGTCATGTGCTGGGCTGAAAATATAATTAAATCGCACCCTAATGCCAAAGTTATCCTCGAAACACATTCCTATCTGAGCAATACATCTTATAATTCAGTCCGAAAGAATTTTAAGTATTCAGATGGCAGAAGTGGGCGAGTGATCGATAACGATAAATATTATATCAATTTCTTTAATTCTGGTTCCGGAAAAGACGTCTATAACGATCTGGCCTCTCGCTTTAACAATGTCATTCTGGTTGCCAGTGGACACACACTCGGAAGTTCGTTCCGCATGAGCAAAGCCAATGGCAACAACTGGCTCGCCGAAATTCTCGTCGACTATCAGTCCGAAAATACGGGAAATAACAATTGTACAGATAGCTTTTCATCGGTATCGGATCATGGGTCTGGCGGCGGATGGCTTCGCGTCCTCACTTTTGACCCCCAAAAACTCACGATCAGTGCAGAAACTATTTCTGCAACTGGCGAAAAGAAGTTTATCTGTCCAACAAAAGACCCCAAATATTATCCCGCATCCCCAACAGAGACACCGGGCTTTACTCTTGATCCCAACGATGATGCCAAAGCTGCAACGAATAAACATAAATTCGTCGCCAATTTTGACTTCATTACACCGGTTGATTTCAAAGATACGGGTGCCAAAACGGGGTATTTGAACCGAACCGTCAACGCAATCAGTTCCGGCAATCAGATAACGCCTGCAGTTGCGATGAAACGCGATTCTGGCGAGCATGTCATTGTCTGGGCTGATGATGCATATGATAACAACCAAACCGATCTCGACGGCGAAGGCAATATGGACATTAGAGCCCGCGTTCTCTGTGAATACGGTTGCGATCTCTCGCCTGACCAATTCACAGTGAATACAAAAGCCGGAAATCAAACAAACCCTGATGTTGCAATGGATATAAACGGAAATTTCGTCGTTACCTGGACAAATCATGGCAACACCAGTGTTTATATGCGACAATTTGATATGACTGGTAATGTTCTCAACAACGCTGATTCAGAAATTAAGGTCAATACATCAGGAAATGCCGATTTATCTGCCGTCGCAATGGATGATGCCGGAAACTTTGTCGTGACTTGGCAAACGGATAACGATATCTTCATGCGAGGTTTCGATGCCAAAGGAAATGAAACCTTTGCTCAGAAACCCGTTTCGGACAATCCGCTTTCTACCAAAGGAAAACGAAGCCGACCCGATATCGCGATGGATAAAGACGGAAACTTCGTCGTCGTTTGGGAAGACGACGCAAATGCAGACAACGACTATGATATTTCGGCTCGCGGATTCAAGAAGGACGGAACTGAACGCATTCCTGAATTCATTGCCAATAAAGATAAATCATATCAACAGAAAAATCCTGCGATTGGTATGAACCGCAATGGGACATTCCATATCGCATGGGAAGACGACCGCGATGGCAACGATGTATTCCGAATCAGCATGAGTGCCTGGAATCCCGATGGTTCCGTGCTCATCGAGGACCAGCTCGCCGGATCGTCGCAAAAAGCCCACGATCCTTCGGTCTGTGTTGCTGATGATGGTACTGGATATTTCGCCTGGGCTGCCGATATATTTACAAACGGTTCGACAAAATATACAAATGTAAATCTTCGTACGACTTCAAAATCGTTTGCGACGCAGTCTATTGCTCATAATGCCGTTCAAGGTACACAGGATCAGCCCGCCATTGGTTGTAATGATGCAGGAAAATACGCAATTTCCTGGCGCGATGACGTCGACGGAAACGGCGCATACGAAGTTATGTCTATCGGTTATAATTAATGGATATTTTGGGGCCAGGCTATGGCTGCGCCATACGCCCTGGCCGTGCGGCTATTGGCCTTCGGCCAATACACCGCACTATTGATTTGGGCTTTTCCCGTCGAAGTAAAATGCCGCAAAGCGGCGAATGTGGAAAATATGACGATTGTTGATGCTTTTCTTAGCCCAAAGGGCGATGGGCGAATTTGCCTTGCTATTGGCCATTTGGGCCAATAGCAAGGCCACAAAATCCTTGTCATTCCATAATTGAAGAAATATAGAACGCCTCCGATGCGCATCAATTCCGATGCCAATAACCTCATAACAATTAGATTACAAATGATAAATAAACACATTCAAATCCTTGCTTTATTCGCTGTATGTTCAATCCTTTTCGGTTGCAGTGATTCCGATGAAAACGGATGCAAAAACAACCAGGTGCAGTGTTCTGCTTCTGGAATTCCTCAAATCTGCGTGAATGCTCACTGGCAGGATACAACAAGATGCAAAATCGGAGAGAGTTGTCAAAACGGCATTTGCGTGAACGTTCCCTGTACAGGCGCCAGCTGTCAACAGCCAGAATGCATTGAAAATGCGATTCAATGTTCACTGACGGGGGTTCCGCAGTTATGTGTTTCAGGCAAATGGACGAATCAGGCACCCTGCAATGCCAATCAAACTTGTCAGAGCGGTTCGTGTATGAATGTTCCCTGCACGGATGCCAGTTGTCAGCAGTCTGAATGTGTTGAAAATGCAGGTCAGTGCACATCAAATGGTGTACCGCAGTTATGTGTTTCAGGCAAATGGACGAATCAGGCACCATGCAATGCCAATCAAACCTGTCAGAACGGCGTTTGCAGGGAAATTCCATGTACAGAAGCCGACTGTATGCAACAGCCGGAATGTCAGGAAAATGCTGCACAATGTTCACAAAATGGCATACCACAATTGTGTGTTTCAGGAAAATGGACAGATCAGACGCCTTGCAATGCCAATCAAACCTGTAAAAACGGAATCTGCAAAGCCAATGAAACCACCTGCAGCAATTCTGCATGTCAGAATGACGACAATTATAAAGGCAATGTTTGTGTAGATATAGGGAATCAACAAAGATGCGGTTGTGAAACCGATAAAGACTGTAAAGCCACTTATATTTGCAACACATATAATAATATATGTGAAGTTGAGTGCTCCAATCAGAACTGTGCGGCTCAGACCAGTGATTATCAGGGAAATCTCTGTCTTACAGAAACAGAAGACGATGTTACATACAGCTATTGCGGTTGCGAAGAAGATACCGACTGCAAATCCGGCTATGTTTGCGATACTTTAATCAATATTTGTACAGAACCGTGTTCAAGTGCTCAATGTGCAGCCATGAAAGATGGTGAATATGCAGGCAATATCTGTACGGAACATTATATGGACGATGATTCAGGTGAATACTATATTACCTGCGGATGCAAAACAAAAGCCGACTGCCGTGATGGCTATGAATGCAACACAGAATTCAATTTCTGTACATCAAAAGAAAATATTGATAATTCCTGCAAACCGGAAACATGCGAAGCCATGCCGGATGCAACCTATCAGGGCAACAAGTGTGTCATCTTGTCCGGAGGTTATGGGTGTGGCTGTGAAGATGATAAAGACTGCCGTGGCGAATACATTTGCAATTATATGAATCAATGCATCATAGAACAGGATATCAGTGAATGCAGGACGGACAATGACTGCATGTCCAAGCCTGCTCGCGAATATTATGGAAATATCTGTCTCACTGACTATTATGCAGATAAATCTTATACTTACTGCGGTTGTAAAAAGGATGCCGACTGTAAAAACGGATATTCATGCAACATTGAACAGGATACATGCGAAATTGATGGCTAGAAGTATTTGATTTTTGAATAAAGAATGATTAATAAGGTCGCTACTGCAATTTCTGTTTGCAGAAGTGATGTTTTCTGTTGTCTATGATGTCACTTAGTCAAACAATAAGTTTGACTTGAAGCCAGCATGTTGTTGGCTTTTTATATTTTATTTTTATAAGGAAGTTCTCGATGAACAAAAAATTAGCCCTTCTCTGCATTCTTTCTGCTTTCGCAATTAGTACCAACGCCTGTGAAACTGGTGAATACAACGACCTCGAGTGTGATGAGAGTTACCAGACAGAGTGTCTTTCTTCGACACATTATATGGCTTGTCAGGGTGGCAAACTCGTCGTCGATACCTGTGGCAGCAATGCTCATTGTCACGTAAACGATGCTGGTGTCGGTTCATGCGTTACCAATGTTCCTATTAAAGAACCCGAATGCACGGCCGATAATGCCGCTGAAAAATGCACGGATCCAACGAAACCTGTCTGCAGTGCGGAAGGCAAATGCGTCGCCGAAGAACCCGAATGCACAGCCGACAATGCCGCTGAAAAATGCACGGATCCGACAAAACCTGTCTGCAGTGCGGAAGGCAAATGCGTCGCCGAAGAACCCGAATGTACAGCCGAAAATGCCGCCGAAAAATGCACGGATCCGACAAAACCTGTCTGCAGTGCGGAAGGCAAATGCGTCGCCGAA
>JAZRWV010000263.1:0-4017 GCA_045599925.1 Myxococcota bacterium | reverse complement strand
TGCAGCGGCAATGCCTGTAATTGAGAGAATAAAGAGTTTGTTCAGATTTGATTTCATTTTCATGCCTCCAGAAATCCAAAAGACGTATTATTTTAGCGAAAAATGTGGAATTTTACTATGAAAAAACAGGCTTTCTTGAGGGAGTTACTCAAAAAAAAGCCGCCGGAAAACCGGCGGCCTTAAGAAAGAAACTAAATGAAATCAGTTGGTATTGTTGATTCTATCGAGGTTCAGACCAATCGGATATGCATAGGATGTATCATCCGTAGAGGAGTTGGCATCACCAAATCCGTAGCCCGTTGCTCCAAATTTTTGATCACTAACAAGAGAATGCGTGCCTTCATCCAGATCCAGGTAGCCATAAACATAGCCTTTTGAACCAATGGGTTTCCAGCCGCTGAAGACCGTGGACGGAAGTGTATCAATGAGCTTGTTGTTATATGAAGTGCCCTTATAACCGGCACCTGTGTAATAAATCTTTGTATTTTGTGGCGCAACAAGGGTTACGAAATCGTATTCATAGTTTTGTGGAATTGAGAATGAATAATCCTGACGATACTGTTCAATAGGAACATTAAGCATGTATCCAGGATCTCCAATACTATTGACGTCATCGATAAATTGTCCGACAAGAATTGGTTTTGTTGCGGAAATTTCAAAATTCTTATTGGTGGTAATCTTGGTGAACTGACCGGCATTGAGCTTGACAGTGCCTCTAAAGCTGTTGTTTGTTTTGATTTGAGTCAAACTGGCAGTAGAGGTGCCACCTGTATAGGCATTTAATGTGATGGTGTCAGTGGTATTTGTTCCCTGATCGCCAAATATAGTTACCTGGGTATCATCTTGCTGAGCGACGATATAATAGTCATCGGGTTCAGTTCCGAGCAGGCTGTTGGATGAAAGATTATAACCAGCGCGAATTGCATAGTAGTTGGTACCCCATGTATTGGTTGGGAAAAGCTGTTCCTCTGTATGATCACATGCAGATCTGATATCCGTACAGGCAGCCCCACCAAACACAGAAACTTTTTTATTGGCTTCAATGTGAGAACCTGTAAATTCACCACCGCTACTGGTCATCAGACTTAAGATATCGAATTGATTTATAGTGATGGATTTGGTGGTATTAGCAGAAATTGAATCAAATGCTTTATTACCAGATTGTCCATTTGCGCCATCAGTTCCTTGGTATGTTGATAGTGTCGGTGTAACCGTAACAACGGTTTCACCTGGTTCTGTAGCTATGATTGAAATAACAGGAGCACTTGATGCACCGCTCGAACCATAATAGGCGAGATTGATGTAATCATTTCCCAGTGTGTTGGCGGGCAGAAGTAAGGATGCGTCTGCTGTGTATCCTTGCGATTTTCCATATGGATTGAACTGATAAACGACGATAGGTACAGAGCTACGAACTTTAAAAGCTCTGGGAGCTTGCATAGACTGATACATCATATAATCATATATTGTTGTTCCAGGCTTTTGTGGATTTGATGTATTTGAGCCGCTTGGTGTGCCAACAATGGTTTTATACACGACGCCTTTGGGGGGAACGGTGAAATTAAGATAAGGCATCATGTTGTTTGCCGTACTATTTAAGAAGGAACTTTTGTCCCAAACGTAGATATCGGCAGTTTCCGTTTCACTTGGATTGCTGATAACAAGCGTCATATCCATATATACGTATGAATATCCGCTATAATTTTGTAAAAATGCAGCCCAGTATTCACATCCAATATAAGAGCTGTCTGTTAAACGCAAGTCACAACTTGATACGCAGTCTTCGTTTTTATCATTAATGCCATTACAGTTCTGGTCGCCGCCTTTGTAAAGGCCGGCGTTGTTACATGTTATTGCCGAAGGATAAGTACCGCCATTGCATGGGCCCCAGAAACGTCCGGAGGCATCGCAGGTCTGCTCACCGTCTTTGCATGCGCCGACGTTTCTATTTTGGGGATCGCCACGCCAGCAAGCCTGTTTTGCCCCTGGCTCGCATGTGCATTCGACATCGGATTCGCAGCCGTTTGATGCAATGCCGTCACAATCGTGTTTTCCGGCTGCGCACTGGCAGTTTGTGCCGACGCATTCCTGACCTGCTTTGCATTGAATTCCGCAGCCACCGCAATGGTTTGCACTCGTTGTGGTATCGACACAGGCGCCACCGCAGTTGGTGAGGTCACCGCACTGCAGTTCGCAGACGCCGGAAACACATTTTTCACCATTTCCGCAGGCATTCAGACATGCACCGCAGTTATTGTCATCTTCCATGAGGTTGACGCAGTTTCCGTAGCAGAGCTGATATCCCGTTGCATTGCATTTGGTGGGATCAAAGATTTCGGAACAAACGCCGTCTTTGCATTCCATATCTTCACCGCAGGCATTTCCGCATGTTCCGCAGTTGTCTTTGTCTGTTTGACCGTCAACGCACTTGCCCCAGCATTCGAGTTTGGGGATGTAGCCCTCGGTGGCGAGGTCTTCTTCTGTATTGCAGACGAGTTCGGGGTTGATTTCACTCGTCAGTTTGCATGAAGTGCCGGATTCGTCTGTTACGCATTGAGAATCTGTTCCGCATTTGTTTCCGCATGCGCCGCAGTTCATGTTGTCTTTTGTGAGGTCGAGACAGTCTTCGTCGCATGCGGTAAGGCCTTCTGCACAGGCGTAAGCACAGGCTGAATTGATGCAGGTGTATTTTTCATCGCATTTGTTTCCGCATCTACCGCAGTTATCGTTATCAGATGTGCCGTCAATGCATTTGCCCCAGCATTCGAGTTTGGGGATGTAGCCTTCGGTGGCGAGGTCTTCTTCTGTATTGCAGACGAGTTCGGGGTTGATTTCACTCGTCAGTTTGCATGAAGTGCCTGTTTCGTCTGTTACGCATTGAGAATCTGTTCCGCATTTGTTTCCGCATGCGCCGCAGTTCATGCTGTCTTTTGTGAGGTCAGCGCAAGCATCACCGCATGCGGTGAGGTCGCCGGTACAAGCGACAACGCACTGTGCGTTCTTGCATTCAAAACCGTCGTCACATTTAGTGCCGCATGATTCGCAGTTTTGCGAGTCTGTCTGAAGGTCCACGCATTTGCCCCAGCATACGGACAGAGCAGGATCTTCGCATGTCTGTTCAGCGTTATCGATGCATACGCCGTCGAGACAGGTTTCGGATGCCTTGCATTCATTTTCGCATCCGCCGCAATGGTGGGCATCATTCTGGAGGTCGTAGCATGTGTTTTCACCACAGCAGGTTGTTCCTTCAGCACAACATGATGAACCGCAGCAGGAATCGGATTCCGGACAGCACATATTTGGACCGCAGGCTTTTTCGCCGGTTTCGCAAACGTAATCGCACTGAACAGAGGCTTCACACCCATTGGATGCATCGCCGTCGCAGTCATAAAAATCGCTCATGCACATGCATTTGACGATATTATCGGCTTTGTCTTCCGCACAATACTGGTTTGCGCCACAAGCTGTATGGTTGTCGCCGCAATGTTCGCTGTCGACAGATGTGTTGTAGCACTGACCATCGATAAGTGTGTATCCATCGGCACAACCTTTGACGCAGGAACCATTTTGACAGGATTCCGTATCGTCACACTTTGTGCCGCAATCGCCGCAGTTACGTGGGTCACTTGAGACGCTGACGCAGCTTCCTTCACAGACTTTTTTAGGGGCCAGACAAGCTTCCTGTGTGGCTACACATTTGCCTTCGGAACAGACCTGGTTGGCGTTACATTCAATCTGGTCTTCGCCGCACTTGCCGTTGTCAGTGTCGTGACAGACGTTGTCTGCATCACAGTTGCCTGTTTTACAGCATGTGTCACCGCAGAGCTCATACCCGCTCTGGCAGCCTAAGTCTTTGAGAGACGTTATGGATGAGCTGTCGTCGCACCCAAAGGATGCAGCGGCAATGCCTGTAATTGAGAGAATAAAGAGTTTGTTCAGATTTGATTTCATTTTCATGCCTCCAGAAATCCAAAAGACGTATTATTTTAGCGAAAAATGTGGAATTTTACTATGAAA
>JAZRWV010000262.1:0-4969 GCA_045599925.1 Myxococcota bacterium | reverse complement strand
AGCCACCGATTCGTCTGAACGCGCATCGACGACGACAAAGTCATTACCGGCAGCCTCATATTTCTCAAAATAAAGTTCTCTCAAAGTTAGCTCCACACTTTCCGGTTGTTTTTACGTAAACTCAAAAATACCGATCTGCTTATAAAAGTGATGCAAGGATAACCAGAACAAGGGTTACGTTCAAGTCCTTGGGAATACGTGCAATCTCCATCCGCGAGTTCATTACCTCCAAGGAGAACGCATCATCCGTATCGCATTTCGTGTTAGCCAGACACGAAATACATTGTCAATGCCTTTGTTGAGCTGTATGGCTATCTCCCGTATAGCCAGCCTTTCTAACAGCTCAACCATACAAGGGAGCGAGTGAAAGGTTAAAAAAACACGCCATTTCTTGCCAGAGGTGACTTATGCTCAATTCGCTCATTCAAACCATTCAGAACGCACTCGCCGAACATGCCGAAAATCCTACGGCTTCTATCGAAAATGCACATCTTGCGTTCGAAAAATTCCTTTCTTTGCTCGAATCCGGTCAGGTACGAGCCGCTTATCCCGATGAAAACAACGTCTGGCACTGTGATCCGCTTGTCAAACAGCTCATTCTCTTCGGGTTTAAGCTAGGTCGACTTACCGAATCCATCGAACACGATTTCCAGTTCTGCGATAAGCATAATCTTTGGCCAAATATGCAGAAACTTGCCGAACGAAGCATTCGAATTGTTCCTGGCGGTTCAACGGTTCGTCGTGGTGCTTGCATTAAAACTGGCGTCACCATTATGCCTCCGGCTTATATCAATATCGGCGGTTTCGTTGATGAAGGTTCAATGGTCGATTCGCATGTCACCATCGGTTCATGTGCACAAATCGGGAAGAACTGTCATATTTCTGCGGCAACACAGATTGGTGGTGTCCTCGAACCCGTTGGTGCGCTTTCAGTCATCGTCGAAGACAATTGCTTTGTCGGCGGAAATTGCGGCATTTACGAAAGCGCACACATTCATTCCGGCGCAGTCATTGCCAGCGGCACGATTATCACCCGCTCGACACCGGTTTTCGATCTCGTTAAAAATGAGATAATTCGCGCTGTCGATGGTGTCATTCACATCCCGGAAAATGCCGTCGTCGTCAGTGGTGCCCGCACGATAAAAACAGATTTCGCTCAGCAATATGGCTTGTCTGCTTATGCTCCACTCATCATCAAATATCGCGATGACAAAACGGAAACCTCAATTGTCCTCGAAAAACTGCTGCGCTAGTCAAAAATAGAAAAATCCGCAGGTGTATGGCCGATTCAGGCCATAGCCTGCGGCAATAACGGGCGTATCGACATAAGGAGATAGCCCGTTTTCCATATCAATCCGGCGGAACTTCCGGCCAGTCATGTTTCGGATATCGACCACGAAGCAGTTTTCGAACATCGGCATAAGTCGATTTCCAGAAATTTTCGATATCCTGCGTCACCTGAGCTGCGCGGCCGTTTGGTGCACACAAATGAATCATGACCATGACCTTGCCGCCGCCAACACGCGGAAGATGATGTGTTCCAAAAGCTTTTTGAATTTTCACGCGAATGACCGGTGGTGTCAGGGTGTAATCGACTTCGGTTTCGTAACCTTTCTCGAGTTAGACGCGGTCCGGAGCGAGTTTTCTAAGCTCTGACTGAATTTCTGGAGCAAGACTGGACTTCGCAATCGGCGTCAAATCGATGGCTCGAATGTCTTCAAATGACTGAGCTTTCTGCACCAGATGTGGCAGAATCTGCCTGCACCAGCTCTCGTTAAATTCAGGAATTTTATGCTCTAAATTGAGCGACTGAACGAACTTTAATCGTGCCTCAAACTGTTTCCATGCATCTGATTCAAAATTGAGTACTTTTAATGGATTTTTAAGTGCGGCATTGAGTAGCGTTTTTTCATACAAATCGTCGTATTTTTTGTCGTGCAGAAAAGTTTCGCGAAGCGTGAAAATATCGAAATACACAGCCTGTGCGACGACGACGCGATCCTTGTCGGCTTCATAGCGCGCAATGATGCCTTCCTGCCAGGGAATCCATTTCGGGTCGATTTCGAACGCCTTGACGACGGTATTGGAGGCGCGTTCTTTGCCGCGAACGAGGTCCAGGTCGGCACAAATAAAGAACTTTGCATCGACGAGTGTTTGCGCTTCGCGGATTTCGACGCCTCGATTGCCGGACATGACGGCCAGAATGGGCTGAGCGAGTCTTCGTGGATCAGACTGCGTAAACTTTTCTTTGGCGGGGCGAGGTTTTGCCAATCTGTCCGGATACGCAAGCAGCATGGATTTGGCGAGTTTTTCGCGCAATTCGACCCAACTCAGAGGGGCTGTATTTTGTGTGATTTCGCCGAGTTCCCGTGCATTATCGAGAATATCGTCCGAAGCTCGACGAATGGCTGAAAATTCCGGCTGACGAAGGCTTTTCTTAAGCGTTTTAAAGTCTTCAAAGAGGTCCGGTCCCGTAAATTTATCGCGCATCGATCTGCGATAAGGTGCTTCCGATAAATAGGCAGCTAAAAGCGCCGCATCCCGAAGGCAGCCACATTCCGAAGCCGCCATCAGCCATCTCGCAAGTCTTGGTTCTACAGGTAAATGCACCATTTTTTTGCCAAGTTCGGTGAGTTCGCGATTCTCAAGAGCCCCGAGTTTAGTCAGAAGACTTTGGGCATCCTCAAAACGGCCGGAAACAGGCTGATTGAGCAGTGGCAAGGTCTCTGGCTGCTCCAGATTCCATGCAACAATCTGAAGATATGCCTGACTGAGATCAAGCCGTTCGATTTCGGGTGTTGTTTGAGCATCAAGCTGGTTTTGAAAACATTCATTCCAAAGGCGAATGCAGAGGCCCGGACCAAGTCGCGCCGAACGACCTGCTCTCTGATCTGCTGATGCTTTGCTGATATTTTGGTTTTCAAGTCGCGATAGCCCCGAAATCGAATCGAAGAATTTGCGTTTGGCAAGCCCACTGTCGATGACTGCATGAACTCTGGGGATGGTGAGGGAACTTTCGGCAACATTGGTCGAAAAAATCAGACGTCTCCGGTCTGTTTCGGGTGCAAGAATTTTGCGCTGTTCGTCGAGTTGAAGCGAAGCATGACATGCAATGCATTCGCAGTCATTACCAAACCGCGCCTGTGCCAGCGAAATCGCCGACTGGATGTCGCCGATTCCGGGCAAAAAGATGAGAATATCGCCATTCGTTTCCTTAAATGCAATTTCGCAGGCATCGATAAGTGCTGGGCCATATTCAGAAAACTTCGTTCCGTAATTGGTTTTGGAATACCGGATTTCCAGAGGATAAATCGGTGCATCGATCGAAAAAACTTCGCAATTATCGAGGTATTTTGCAATTTCGTCGGTTTCGAGTGTGGCACTCATCACGAGAATGCGCAGGTCTGGTCTGGCTTCTTTTTGCAAATAATTCGTCATCGCCATGGCGATATCGGCGTCCAGCGATCGTTCGTGAAATTCGTCAAAGATGACGGCTTCGACTTTTTCAAGAAACGGATCTGCGCATAAATACTGGAGCAGCATGCCTGTCGTTACAAAACAGAGTTTTGTCTGTGGCGAGCATTTTTTCTCCATTCGGACGTGATATCCGACAAAATTGCCGACTTTTTCACTGCGTTCTGATGCAATCCTCGAGGCTGCGGCAATGCACGCCAGTCTTCGGGGTTCGACGCATAAAACCAATTTATCGCAATTCTGCGCTATGGCAGGTGGAATGCGGGTCGTTTTTCCGGACCCCGGCGTCGCAGTAATGATGAGATTTTGTGACCTGGATGCCAGAATCCGTGCAAGATAGGAATCGATGGGAAGTGCTTGAATTGCCATATAAAAATTACGCATTTTGAAGTATTATCATTGGCCGTAGCCTGATAGTTATTTATATCGAAGCATGCGATATGACAAACAAAGTTAATGTGGAGTTTTCTTTATGACCATTCGAATCTGTCCGGAATGCAGACAAATTATTCCCGAAGGCAAATTACGTGGTGATTCTAAGACGTGTAAGGCCTGTTTTCGCCGAACCAAGGCGACAGATCTCATCGAGGTGGATGAAAATGGAAATCAGGCGGATTCCAGCTGTCATCAGAACATACCGAACAGGTTTATATCCGAAAAAACTGATAAAAGCACGTGCAGTGATGATTTGATTCAAACTGGAGAGCCTGTTCAGTACAGGCCGGTGTCATGCAAAGAATCAAAGGAAGACTGGCTTGATGAACTTGGTGAACGTAATCGCAGACTTAGAATGAGGCAAGGATGGGAAGATGTTTTCGATGTGGAGTTTCCAGAATCTCAGCCTTGCGATACGATCAACCTGCCATCTGAGGCTAATTGTATATGTGATAAATTCTTCATCAAAACGAGCAAATCCTTAATGTTTTATGTGGGGATTATTTGGACTGCAGTGTCTGTATTTTTTTTGGTTCAATTTATATTAAGCTTTGACCCGTCGTGGAAAATTGGAAATACAATATATGGTTTTACAGCTATCGTAGTGCTCATTGTGGTTGGCATTATCATTTTATATTTCGGTATTCAAAAACAATTCGGAAAAACCTGGATCGAATTAAATCTGAACGCATTTGTCATCAAAAGCGGCCTGGGGAAAAAATACAAAACGTTTACTTTTGATAAAGATCCTCAATCTGTTGTTGTGCACAGATATGTTAGCACGATGGTTAATCGATATATTCCACAATACACAATTGAAATCATAGATAAGAATGACAAAACAAATAAAATTGCACTGGTGACGGATGTTTCCCAGGAGTCGGCCATAAACATCAGCAATTGGATTAGAGCATTGATCGTTTCAACAATATCATAATTTTGTGAGCCCACCTAAACTGCATGTCCGGTGGGCTCAGAGCTCAAATATTATTTCTGGCCCATAGTTAATATGAATATTCAATCGGCTGGAAGCCGATGTTTTGCATAACCGAGGCCATGC
>JAZRWV010000261.1:0-2128 GCA_045599925.1 Myxococcota bacterium | reverse complement strand
GTCTTCCTAAGACCGCTTGGCCTCCGACTTCAGATGCCGAGAGAAGGCTGCTTTCAATTTTATCGGCGCAGTACGACTCGATTTTGAGCGCATATGCGGCATAAGTCGTTATGGAACTCCCGGCGGCGATGAGAATCTGGGGGGTGTAAGTGCTGCACAATTCCTGCATATCTGCAAGCATTTTGTCAAACGGCATCTCGAGATTTTGAGCGACTGCGCGGCGAATGCTGTGCTGTCCAAAGGGGTAACTCCCCTGCTTTATCGTCGTCCCATCTGGTTCCAAAAGATTAAACTCCGTCGAACTCCCGCCGGAATCCAGTGTCAAAACGCGCATACCGGGATGTTTTAAGCGTGCTTCGCACGACCAGACTGCAACTTTTTCAAGTTCAGCTTCCTGCTCACCGCTGATAATCTCGAGATTCAGAGCGAACTTTTCCTCGAGCATCTGTACGAGCTTCGCCGAATTTGGCGCCTTGCGAAGCGCCTGAGTTCCCAGCGCGTGAATCGGCAAAACGGAATCCCTATTGCCGGCCAATTGAGCGGCTTCGCTTAAAATCAGTTCAACGGCGCTGCACTGGCGAATAAAAGCACTATCAGATAAGGCGCCATCCGATTGGACGTCTTTTCCAATTTTTGTCGGGACGCGCCAGTCGCGAACGATGTGGTGATGAAGGACGAGAGACGCCTTTGTTGCATTCGATCCGAGGTCAAATATGAGCATAATTTTACGAACAAAAAGAAATGCCCGGCAAAACCGGGCATTTGTGAAGGTGAATGAAGTGGATTAATTATCGAGCAGTTTCGACAGCGCGGGTTTCGCGAATGACGCAGACCTTGATGCGGCCCGGATAGGTGAGTTCCTGTTCAATTCTGCGGGCGATATCACGGCTGATGACGGTAGCCTTTTCGTCGTCAATGATGCTTGGTTCGACGAGAACGCGAATTTCGCGACCAGCCTGAATGGCATAGCATTTTTCAACGCCTTCAAATGAGAGGCTGATCTTTTCGATGTCTTCGAGGCGTTTGATATAGGTTTCGAGAATTTCACGGCGAGCGCCGGGACGAGCACCGGAAAGGGCGTCCGCAGCCATGGTGAGATGGGCATAAATGCTCTCGGGTTCCACTTCGGCGTGATGTGCTGCAACGGCATTGACGACGAGCGCGGATTCGCCATGTTTTTTGAGGAAATCGGCACCGATATCGGCATGGGATCCTTCGAGTTCGTGGTCCATTGCCTTGCCGATATCGTGAAGAAGACCAACGCGTCTCGCAAGTTTGACGTCGAGGTCGAGTTCTGCAGCCATAATACCGCAAAGCCAGCCGGCTTCGATGGAATGGCGCCAGATATTCTGGCCATAGCTCGTGCGGTATTTCAGACGACCAATCATCATAATGATTTCCGGATCGACATTCTGAATGCCGAGTTCGAAGAAGGCCTGATCACCGGCTTCGCGAATGCGTTCATCGATTTCCTGTTTAACCTTGGTAACGGTTTCTTCGATGCGGCCCGGGTGAATGCGTCCGTCGGCAATGAGGCGTTTAAGCGTCTGAGCAGCGACTTCGCGACGAATCGGATCAAAGGCAGAAATGACGACAGTTTCAGGCGTATCATCGACGATGAGATCGACGCCCGTTGCCGCTTCAATACTGCGAATATTGCGGCCTTCACGACCGTTGATGCGTCCCTTGACTTCATCGGACGGCAGATTGATCGTGCGAACACAGCGCTCGACGACATAGTCACCGGCAAATCGCTGCATCGCGACGCCCAATATCATCTTCGCGCGTTTTTCAGCCTCTGTCGATGCATCCTCTTCGATCTGGCGGGCAATTTTAGCCGCTTCAAGCTTGGCTTCGTCCGTAATCGATTCGATCAGCATCGTCTTGGCATCCTCTGCAGTCATGCCGCTGACTTCTTCGAGCTTATGCTGAGCTTCCTCAAGCATTTCCTCGCTCTGCTTGATGCGTTTCTTCGTCTGTTTGACAGCCTTCTTGATGTTGGCCTCGACGGTTTTGAGCTCGTTTTCTTTGGCGTCCAATGTCTCAGAACGTTTGTCGAGCAATTCCTCTTTCTTCACGAGACGGGCTTCGGACTGAACAATGCCTTCGAGGCGCCGTTTTTCTTCCT
>JAZRWV010000260.1:0-1958 GCA_045599925.1 Myxococcota bacterium | reverse complement strand
GTCTGCGGAACCCCTGAATACATGAGCCCCGAACAGGCCAAAGGTGAAAAACTCGACGGCAGAAGCGACGTCTACGCACTCGGGTGTGTCATGTACGCAATGCTCGAAGGCGACGCCCCATTCAGAGGCAAAAAAGCCCTCGACGTCGCAATGATGCACATCAACAATCCGTTCCCGCAAATGAATGACAACGTTCCGGCCACCCTCCGGGACATCATTAACAAGTGCGTAGAAAAGAAATCCGGTGCCCGCTATCAGGATGTCAATGACCTCGCACTTGCGCTCGAAAACTTCCTCGATCCCATTGAATGCAGCCGCAGAAATAAAGGAGATTCATGGTCGATTCGTCGTTCAACGCCTCCTAACGTCAGCTTGAATGAAAATCCTGAACTGGCTGCCAAAGTTCAAAAAGCTGACGTCATCATGGGCGACGCACCAACTCATGTTTCTGACGATCGTTTGTCGCGTCTAACGCCGTCTTCACAGCGAGCCATTCGAAGAGTAAAGTCGAGTCAACTCATCGCTGAAAGAGCTCCTCGAAAACCATTTAACAGTCAGTGTGTCAAACTCAAAAATTCACCGACACTCCAGAGCCATTCGCGTTTGAGCAGAGTGTCCGAAAATCCAAGAAAAGACAATTTCATCAAACGCTGTCTCGATCGGATTTTGTAATGACTGAGTGGACAGAAGCACAGGTCATTGATGAAATTTCGCGCACTTTTCCTGTGCGCGAAGACCTTGTGGAACGCGGAATCGGCGATGACTGTGCTGTCATGCAAAATGACATGAAACTCATTACAACTGATGCTTCCATTGAAGGGGTTCATTTCGATCTTCGATGGATGTCTGTTGCGGATGCCGCATATCGATGTATGACGTCGAATGTGAGTGATATTGCGGCAATGGGTGCTTATGCCGGACCTTTTACTTTGGCTTTGGGACTCCCGCCTTCACTCGATTTCTATGAAATTCGTAAAGCAATTCAGGCCATAAAAAGTTGCATCATCGATCACGAACTAGAAGATTGCTGGCTGATAGGCGGAGACGTCGTGCGCAGTCCGTTCGTCATGTTTTCTGTGACGGTTTTGGGAAAACGCCCTGAGTGGCCGGTCGTATGCCGAAATACAGCAAAACCCGGTGATACTGTCATTGCAATGGGAAATCTTGGACACGCAGCTGCCGGACTGGCCTTGTTCGATTCTGGAACTTATCTCGATGAAAACCGCATAAAATCCTGTTCTCTTGAACCTCTACTTAAGGCTTTTTGCCGTCCAAAAGCATTGACCGGTGTGGGACCGATTCTGGCAAAGAATCGTCTCGTTTCTTCCATGATGGATTTATCGGATGGCATTCGTACTGATCTTCCACGACTGCTTAAACAAAGCCAGTGTGGAGCTGTAATCGATTTGGATGCCCTTGTTCCCGACAAGTGTTTGTTGCGGGCTTGCGATGTTTTGCAGTGTGATGCTCGCGACTGGATGGCTTGTGGTGGCGAGGACTTTGGACTCCTGATGACGGCTACTGTTGATAATGTGAGCAAAATCGAAAAAATCGCGTCAGAAAATGACATTCCTTGCATCATTCTTGGAAAATGCACTCAAAACAGTGATCTTATCTGGAACGAAAATGGCCGACTTTCCTCAAGAAAAGACCAGAGTTTTGCGCATTTTTAAATCGTATGTGACGCCGAATGGAATGCATTTGATTCGTTGTTGTCTTTTTTGGAGAGCGCGCTATCCGGCTTTGCCGGATACGCCGCGCTAAAAGACCTATGCTGCGCATACGGTCTTTTTTCAATGTGCAATGTGCAAATTCAATGCACAATGATCAATGCTGCGACGTAGCATGCTCAGCCAGGGTAAATCTATATTCAGCATAAATGCAGGCATAACCTAGGTTTTTACCGGAATGGGGGGCCGAAAAGCTGACCGTCCGGTGGACGGTTAGCTTTGCAGAGC
>JAZRWV010000259.1:0-11880 GCA_045599925.1 Myxococcota bacterium | reverse complement strand
CTGCGGCCAATACGCAAGGCCTGGCATGGCTATTGGCCGGGTTGTAAACGCAAAAATTTGCGTCTACAACCCGGCCAATACGCCATGCCGCGCGCCCTATCTGCGATACGGCCGCGCATTACCCTCGCCCAATGCGTGAGGGTGGCCGCCTTCGGCGGCCGAATGAGGGGATAAAACACCCCGGCTATTGCATACACCCGCATTCTCCACAAATGGGTATCAAATATGAATTTTTGCATTGCACCTCTCGAAGGCATCACAGGCTTCACATTCAGAAACACTCATCACAAGCTGTTTGGCGGTATTCAGACTTATTATGCCCCATTCATTCAACCAAAACAGACTCACGACCTGTCGACAAAAGAACTCAAAGACATTGCACCGGAAAATAATCCCCAAATCACACTCATCCCACAAATCATGGCCAGTCACGCCGATAACTTCATATGGGCCGCTTCTGAACTTAAAAAATTCGGATATTCCACGATCAATCTCAACCTCGGATGCCCCATGCCAACCATCGTTACAAAAGGAAAAGGCTCCGGACTGCTCGCCAAACCCGATGAACTCAGGACTTTACTCGACGCCATCTTCGAGGATGCCTCAATTAATCACTACAAAATCTCAATAAAAACAAGACTTGGAAAAGACAATTTCGATGACGCATGCAAACTCATCGAACTTTACAATCAATACCCTCTCGATGAACTCATCATTCACCCAAGATGCCAGAAAGATTTGTATAAAAATCACGTCAATTGGGACGTCTTCGATGAAATCATGCAAATCACAAAACACCGCATCTGTTACAACGGTGACATCTTTTCGCATAAAAACTACGACGATTTTATCGAAAAATTCAAAAAATACCCTCAAATAGAAAATATTATGCTCGCTCGCGGAATCATTTCCAATCCCGCATTGTACCGGGAAATCTCCGCAGGTTCCCCATTAAAAATCAAAGAACTTGCTTCCTTTGAATACGAACTTTACGACGCTTATATGTCTCAAAACATAGGTTTCAGTGCCGTTTTACACCGTATGAAAGAACTTTGGTTTTACTGGGGAACGCAATTTCCAGACGACGAAAAGCCCGTGCACAAAATTCGTATTTCCAAAACAGTGGAAGAATACCGCTCGCGCGTGGACGCATTCTGGCACCAACACAAACTCATCTCTTGAGAAATACCCCAAAAACGGCGCCAAACGGCGCAACTTGCACGCGGCTTAACACGACTTACACGACTCTCAAAAAGTGATAACGGGCGTATCGCAGATAGCCCGTTACACAGGGCGTATCGCAGATAGCCCGGCCACAAAAAAAGTAAAGCCGTGTCACGACACAGTTCTTAACGCCGCTATTTGGCAAACAACTCACACAGCTTTTTCATAATTATAGCAAGTTCCTGGCAATCAAAGGTATTTGTATGGTACTCACAAGCTCCGCCTCTTTTAAGAATAACATACAACGAATTGCCTTCTTCTGCTTTATCTTCAAGAACAAACTGAGATGAACTGCTTTGCAAAATATCATTGATTGCCATGGATAACGACTTATCAGCATTCATCTCCGTTCCCTTAAAGACAAAAACACCATAAGCATAAGGATATTTTACATCCCGAACACTGTTCTCTGAAATGGATATCATTGAACAGAGCAAATTCTCAATTTTATCCTCAGGAACCACGTTCAGTCGAATATCGCTGAAGGAATAGCATTTCCCTGATTTGGTAATTTTGAGCTGAGGCTGAAGTTCCATTGAACTCTTGCTGATTTTCTGGACAACAAAACCTTCTGAAAACGACGAACAGGAATCAATCAAATCTTCCACACACTTCAACTTCTTATCCAACCCCTCTGTTGCCAATTTTCCATGTTTAACAGCATGAGGTGTGCCATCGTAAATGATAATAAACAGAGCTCGCGGAACAGCAATGATATCCAGAATCAGACTGCCCAAGATGTAGTCGCCGCTGCAAAGAACGAAAAATGAAATGACAGCAGCGAAAATCAACATGCCCAAAGAGACAAAAAAAGCATAAATTTTATCATACCACTTCAAATCGACGACATTGACTCGTTCCGTTTTCATTCTTTGGAACAAATCATGACATTCATCTAACTGAACCGTACGCCATTTTTCACAAGTTTCTCCATTTGAACGCTCATCTTCAATCGCATTTGCACCACTTCCAGAAAAAAATGGCGGAATAAAAATGAGGAACGCTGCGGCAAAAAACGAAATATGAATATCAAATAGTGTAAAATTTGTTAAAAACTGCAGCAGTACACAAACAACAACGACTATCAATAAAGTTATACTGCTTTTCTTATTCATGACTTATTCCCCATTTTATGCGCATTTCTCAACAGTTCATCGTAACCGGCATACTGCCAGTATAATGGACAGGCCCCCTGACATGCCGTAAATGCTGAACATTTCTGACACGTTTCATGCGCAAAACATTTATTCTTAATGGCTTTAGCCCGTTTGTTAAACCAGACGTTCTCAAATCCCTCGGTGATGATATTTCCAACAGGTTCATCCCACGAAGAACAAGGCAAAACATTCCCTTCTGGATCAACAGAAATCAACCCGTCACATGCAGCACACGACTTATTGCCAAGCCCCCTCGCAATGGGATTGTAAATGCACATCGGCATCGGCGAATACCATAAAAAATCGATTCCAACTTCAAATGCTTTCTTCCTGACGGCATCAATCGTCGTGCCGATTTCTTCATACGGAATAAAAAGCGAATCCGCCTGAGGACTTCTCTTGGTCGGAATAAAAAGATTGATGGACATTCGCACACATCCAAGTTCCTTGCAGAGTGCAGGCAAATCGGGAAGTGTGTGAAGATTAAACCGCGTCGAAGTCGAATTCGTCTGAACAAGAATTCCGGCATCGCGAAGATTCTTTATGCCATCCACGGTTTGACGCCACGAACCTTTACGGCCGCAAAGCTCATCGTGAATTTCTTCAGCCGGTGACTCCAGACTGATTTGAGCTGTACGCAGACCTGCTTCATACAAGGATTTCGCCCGTTCCGGCGTCGCCAGGGTTCCATTCGTAACGAGGTTAATTTTAAGCCCCTTGTCACAGGCATAAACCATCAATTCTTCCAGATCTTTTCTCATCAACGGCTCACCACCGGTGAATGAAAAGAACGGGATTTTGGCCTCTTCCTTGAAAATATCGATGACTTTTTTGAGCTCTTCGACATCGATATCCGGCGAATCAAGTCGCCCGCATGCACCATCACAACCGGCATAGCAGAAACGACACCGATTGTTGCACCGGTAAGTCACAGCAATTTCGCCCAAAATCGGGAGTTTGGTGTAATCAAAAGTGTAAGGAATTTGGCGAGCAAAATGCGGCTTATTGCTCAACGCAAGGGCAATATTCTGAAAAAAC
Source organism: Myxococcota bacterium (assembly GCA_045599925.1). Lineage (GTDB taxonomy): Bacteria > Myxococcota_A > Bradymonadia > UBA4248 > UBA4248 > UBA4248. The sequence continues at coordinate 8,461 of JAZRWV010000259.1, read as the reverse complement.
TTGTCGATTTGAAGCTTTCTTTCTTCATTCAACCCGGGAAAATCATCGATTTTATTGCCCGCCTGAAGCCATCGAATAATTCGGGCTCCAGTCGGATTGACGTGATATACGCGATTGGGCGGCAAAATCAGAACATTGTCTTCTTCGCGAAGCATCATCAAGGAACCGTTTCGTTCCCACAAATCGTCCACCCACGCAAGTGAAAATGTCTCGGGAACAGCCGTCATCTTGCACCTCCCGAAACACAAGCACTGTGGCATGCACTGTGACACGCGTGATGACATGCACTATGACACGCACTGTGGCACGCATCATGACACGCACTATGACAGGCACTGTGACACACGTTTTCCAAATTCGGCTGCGTAAAACACCCATGAAAACACGTCGATGACTGCATAAATGCAGCATATCCCACACTGTACTGCGCAGGAAGCCCATGCTGATAATGATACCGGTTGGTATAATACCCGTTATAATGGCGCCAGTAATAGCGATTTCTCCAGTAATAATCATCATATCCGGACGGACATGGGGCATTGATATTCGTATAATCGCGTTCTTCAACCACTTTGAATTGCAATTTATCGACTTCCGGTTCATCGGGATTGTCGTACATCACGGCACGATAATATTGCCTCGTCGCATCCATATCGCAATCCCAGCTCTTTTCCTGAAACCCGGCTATGACTTTTTCAAGAAAATCCTGAAGTTTCGTGTTGTCGATGTTGCCCAGTTCATCAAAAATCCCGACAAAATCCTGCTCAATCGGTTCAAGAGAAACATCAGATGCCGGATAGGCTTTAATCGGTTCGAGCGAACGAACAATGAGTTTGTTCTGATCGCCAAGAGCCTGAACCATAATGCCAACAATTTGCTGTATTTCGAGACCAAGCAGCAAACCAACTTCGATGGGATGGAGATCTTTGAGAATCTTTCCCTGTTTTCCAAAACCGCCAACCTGCAGTTCCGGTTCCTCCCAAAGCTCTTCTGCGGCTGTTTTGACCGGTTCTTTATGTGATTCTCGCTCATGTCGTTTGGAACCAAGTAAAACCGCCCCACCTCCGAGTCCGCCTACTGCAAGCAGAATCCAAACCCCTATCCCAACCGGCAACCCAGTCATATTAAATGGATTATCCGATGAATCCATTTGCTGAACAGCATTTTCATCAAAGGTTATGAAATCCCGGCGCATATAGAATTGGATATTCTGCGCTTCTTCTGCCTTCACTCTTTCCTGATAAACCCGCATTGTCAGAAGATACCGGCCATTGATCTGAGTACCGAAATAGTCAATTTTATTGCGCTTGTTGAGGTCTTTTTCAGTCAGAATCTTGGCGACTGAATTGTTCCCGGCATCAAATCCGTCAGAACGATTATAACCGGCAATCTGATAAAACTCGGCATCAGAAATCTGAGGTCCAGCAACAACCATCGGGAATACGATTCGCACTTCGCGATAATCCATCTCTGACGCCCATTGCATCGGCGCCCAGTGAAAGAAATACAGATCACCATTTTCTTCACTCGTCGTCTTGCCAAGATACTTGTCCGAAATGAGATTTCCCGTATAGGTAAACGTCAATCTGGCATTGCCAATCGGAATCTTTGGACTGGCTTCGAGTTCATATTTTCTGCCTTCAAGTTTAAGAACTTTAAGAGGTATGCGCGTTTTCCCGTCCGGAAGGTCTGCAACTGCCGTATCCCAGGTCGGATTTAGAGCCATATTTTCGACGGTCAGAGCCGTCAGCTGCTTATTTTCGACCGTAATATCGAGTTCATTTGTCACTGTCGTGCGCCCATCGGATTCGATGACAAGCGTCACGGTATTATTATTTTCCGTCACAATTGGCTGCGCAAACGCATCTGTGCAGACGCACGAAAAAACGACCGCAGAACTTAACACAAATGTCGTCAATCGATTCGAATGAAATGTCATGCTTAAATTCCAGTAAAATATTTTAGCGTTTTTCTGCATAAAAACAGACGAATAATTTTGCAATATTCTCATCATAAAGACAATAAAAACAGTATTTTTCCCTTTTGGGCACTGCTGTTGGCTTTTCAGCCAATACGCAGTGCATTCGTGGCTATGCCTGAACGGCATACGCCCCGAAAACTGCTTGACAAAAGCTGTTAAACTAACTAAAAGCTCGCCGCCCTTCGGTGGGTTTGGATTCATTTAGCCCTTGTTTTCAGACTCAGCCATTGTTTTTTGGGCAATCTCACTCAAACCATAAGGAGAAAGGTTTTGGAAAGTAAATCTCGTGAATTAGGGCCCCTTCAGGTTGCAGTCGAAGGTTCAAACCTTGGCCGTGCCATTAATCAGCTCAAACGCCATATGGCTCGCGAAGGCGTCATGAAAGAACTCAAACGCCGTCGTCACTATGAAAAACCGAGCATCATCCGTAAACGTAAACAGAAAGAAGCTGCTCGCCGTCGTCGGAAAGAAGCTCGCCGTCGTGCCCGTTTCGTGTAATTCCAACACCAATGTCCAGATGCTGATTAAATAAACGATTGAGATGTAAATGAAAAAAAAGCCGGTTTCATTCGAAACCGGCTTTTTTTATATGCCCTGCTTATCTCAATATGCATGCGCGGCCGTATCGCAGACAGGCCGCGCGGCCTTGCGTATTGGCCGTTTCGGCCAATAGCAGGCCCCCTAAAATGTCTTCAGCCTCACCTTGCCCACTGTCTGTTTTCCATAATCAATGGCCTCCGCCGGACAATGATGAAGGCATCGAAAACACAGCATGCATCCGGGTTTAATCCATTTCGGATGCTTCGTGGATTCATCCATTTCAATGGCTTTTTCAGGACAATGGCGAGCACAAAGCCCGCATCCCGTACAGGCATCCGAAACGACGAAATTCGCCGTCTTGCGCATCAGCTTGTACAACGGAATGCAAAAAAACGTCGTCAGATGCGGAAAAGGAGCGCGTTTTAAATGCGTACCATCACTCCGGTCTGAAACCTGTTCGGCAATAAATGCAGATTCCAGTTCCGTTCTTGCATCCGTCTGCTGGCGTTCTTCCCCTTCAGGAATCTTATAAAATGGAATAAAGGTATCGATGCCTTTCAGACCGAAAACCGCAGTCGTCGTGAGTCCTCGCTGCAAAAGCTCAGCAACCATCCTGTTGGGAGCCGCAAAACTGTCTCCACCATAGGTCAAACCAATATAACAATAATATTTTTCACCCGTATGAATCTTCACATGTGCAATAAAGCGTTTCATAATTTCGGGCACATCTCCGAAATACACGGGGGCAAAGAAACCAAGCCGCTCTTCATTTTTTAATGTGAATTCAAATTCAGATTTTTCAAGCAGTTCTTCGATATCATAAGACGATTCATCAATGCGCTCAGCGACTTTTTGGGCAAACTTTCGGGTTATTCCGGTTGCTGAATAATAGAAAATCATCCTTTATTGCTCCGCTCGTTTGATAAAAGTTTGAATGAGATTGTAATAATTTCCGCCATCTTCACGAACTTTCAAGCCCCCAAAGCCATCATTTTTTTCGGCAGAATAAATACCAATTCTTTCCTCAAGTTCATTCAAATCCACTTCATAACCATGTTTTTTAAGGATATGTGCAAGTGCATTGATATCGCCATCTGAAGGAAGAATGACGGAATACAAAGCCTCCGGCAGGGTCCAATGATGTCTTTTTATGAGGATAAAAGCCAGAACAGCCCCCGTTCTATCCCCGCCATGTTCGCAATGAATAAATGTCTGCCCGGGAGACATGTTGCTGACATCCGGCATGAATTTATTGGGATGCGGAAACTTACTCCCGAACGGGACGTAAACATGCGTCATTCCAAGCTCATCCATCTTTTGTTTCATCAATCGAAGTTCTTTTTGGGGAACAGTCGAAACCGTCAAGATAAGACGAATATTTCTGGCATAGAGTTCTTCAATTTCATCCAGATCGGGGGTTGAACCAAGCCAATAGCCTTCAGCAGTCTGGCGGGTATTCTTTGGCAAACCGTCATTTGTCCATCTTTTTTGAGCGCCAAGCCAACCACCAATCACAGAGGAATGCGTCATTTCTGCGGTAATTTTCTGTATTTCAGCCTCATCCTGTTCAATCATTTCGCGATGAATACTGGATGATACAACGATATTGTCAAGTGTCTTTGAAACGGAAGATTCCTGCGAAGAATCGTCCAGCACACAGCCGTTCAAAACAAAATACAATAAAAAACAGAATGAACAAATGAATGAAATTTTACGCATCATAAACCAAAAAAGAAGGTGCCAAATTTGGCACCTGCTTTTTAACATGAAACTCGCAATAGCTCAAAACACCGCACTAGTCATCGGAAGGTGCGGCAGTTCCTGTTGGGGTCTGGGCATCTTCCGGAAGGCCGAGGACGACGAATTCAACGCGACGGTTGCGAGCACGTCCTTCCTTCGTATCATTGCTATCGATCGGACGATCCGGACCATAGCCGATTGCATTCAACCTGTTGGCTTCGACGCCATGATTGACGAGGTATTTCATGACGGAATCAGCACGATCCTGCGAAAGCTTGACGTTATATTTGTACTTACCACGGCTATCGGTGTGACCTTCAACCGTAACATTACCGATATGCGGGTTCTTCACGAGGAGATCTGCAACCTGATCGAGAAGTTCGAAGGATTCGGATTTAATAACGGCCTTGGATGTTTCGAAGAATACCTGTTCCTTGATGTTAATCTTGCCGTCAGTGAGTTCGACGAGGGCATCCGGGTCTGCATCCGGGCAACCATCTTCATCTTCAAATCCGTTGAATGTTTCAGGTTCTGTCGGGCATTTATCGACTTCATCATAAATGCCATCGTTATCGGTATCGAGTTTAATCGGACAACCATTGCGATCGACGCGACCACCTTCATCTGGACAAAGATCGGCATAATCAGGAATCGTATCGCCATCACGGTCTGGTGAACAGCCGTATTCATCGATAAATCCAGCGCGACCAGCAAACGGACACTTATCGTCTTTATCAGGAATCGTATCCCCATCAGAGTCGACGAGAACATTCTTGCAACGTTCAGGAATCTGGCTGGCCGGCGTAATTTCAGGATCCGGACAGGGATCAACAGCTGTCATGTAACCGCCGAATTCGTAATCAAGTCCAAGCATACCGCCATTGACCCAGTGGAAGTTGAGCCCAAACATCACACGAACATCCGGACTTCCTACACTGTTCAGTCCTGTACCGATACCGAGTGTCATGGCAAACCCTCTCCACCATTCACGTTTTTCGGTTCCACGCAGGAAGCGATAACGGAAGGCGAGGTCAGCTTCGAAAGGACGTTCTTCAACTGTCAGGTTTTTGTCATCGGGTTCGGTTGCAATTTCGCCACGGAAGTCGAGAAGGAGATCGAGATCAGGGTGGAAGAATGGAATAGATGCTGCACCGGAAAGAATAAAGGCCTGTCCAAGCGTGTAATCATAAATATTTCGCTGTGGACGGTAACGATAACCGACGTTCACAGCCATACGGGCATTTTTCCACGGGTTGAATTCGAGAGCCGCATTGATGTCAAATGTCACGTATTTGTCGCTCATTAATTTATCGCTCGACCCTGTCGGGGCGGACAGATTGGCGATGAGGGCGAGTCCAACTGGATATTCGCGCAGATCAAGAATTTTTCCCTTCAACACAATGCGAATATCACTGACACCGGACGTTGTTTCAGCATTAAACAACGGATAATTTTCACTGGAGAAGTTTGCGCGTGAAAAATCGGTTGTCTCATAAAGCGCAAACGGCATCACAACGGCGAGTTCTACCCAGCTGAACAACGACAATGACAGATACAAATCCAGATATGTCTGATTCTTGATGATTGCTTTCTCGGCCTGATCATCATCATGGCGCAGATCCATCGGAACGTGAGCATAATTGAGATAAAAACCGCCCGTGAGACGCCAGTGATCATCATCGATCATCGAACCATAAGTCGTCAGATAATCACCAGGGTTAGGTGCCGGTCTCCAAAACTGAAGATTGTACTTCGGAACAGGTCTGTTCAATCGATCTGTTCTCACATTCAAATTCGGATCTTGGGCAAACGCAGTACCCGAAATCAATAAAGATCCCAGCATGATTAGTGGAATCAAAAGTCTTCTTAAGTTCATAATTATCCCTATTATGATCCACGCCAAAAGAACACCGGCTCTTTAACAGATACCGGCATGAACCAATATTCTATATTAATCAAAACCATTCAGAATAACCAGAAGTTTGAAAAAATAATGACCAGCAAATCGCTCATTCTTATTGGCGTATAAAAAATTATCCATTAATAGTACACATCTGTTTTTTGGTCTGCAGTACTTCTGTTTCCCATTTCTCCTTTAACTCAGTCCTTTGCATGAGCCAACATTCATCAGGCAACACCATGAATCCAGACAAAACACTTATTAACCCGTCCGATAATATTTCAGAAAATGCACAATCCTCAGCCAATTCGACGACGAACTCTAATTCAGTCCAAAAGACGGAATTACCGGAAACCCCGGCAATCCTGGCCAAAGAATATCGCTACATGCGATTGCTTGGCGAAGGCGCCAACGGAAAAACCTATCTGGCTATTAACGTCAATACCGGTGAACAGCTCGCTGTTAAATCGCTTAAACTTTCACAAAGCGAAAACCTCAAAAGCTATGAGCTCTTTCAGCGCGAAGCTGAAGTTCTTTCAAGCGTTCAAATCGATGGCGTGCCTCTTTTCCATAAAAGCATTGTTTCCGATGAACTCGGCGGTGAATGCTACATCATTCAGCAGTTCATTGACTCGCCGTCAATTCTGGATGCTCTTGAAACCGGACGTATTTATACCGAAGTTGAAACGCTGAAACTCATGCGTCAGGTTGCCGTTATTCTCAATGCTCTTCACAAGGAATACGTTCCACCCATTATCCATCGCGATATCAAACCTTCGAACATTTTATGTGAAATCCCAAAAGACGGCACCATGGGAAAAGCCTATCTCATCGACTTCGGTGCCGTCGCCAATCCACAGCATAAAACCGGTGGTTCTACAGTCGCCGGAACTTATGGTTATATGCCGCCGGAACAGATGGTCGGTGAGTGCACAACGGCTTCCGATATGTATTCACTCGGTGCAACCGCTCTGCACATGCTCACCGGCGTTCCCCCCTATAAAATCGAAGCCGATGTCTTCAAACTCAAATACGAAGAAACGATTCGCGAACATGCCCCGGAAACTTCCGAATACATGATCAAACTCATCGGCGAACTCCTCGTCACCGAAGCTTTAAAACGTATTGATGATGCCGAAGTTCTGCTCCAGAAAATTGACCGCGTCCTCGAAGGCCGCGATCCAGACGAAGGTGCAAACACTGCGGATGATTCGGCCGTAAATTCTGAAGAATTACAAAAACTTAAAGACAAATACACGCGAAGCAGTTCATGGATCACCACAAAAGGCGTCCTGCATGCCCGAACTTTCCGCATTCACGAATGTTTCGAATACACATTTATGGCAAAGGCAAAATTCGGTTTCTTCAGCAGAAAAGACGTCTTCTGCTGCGGACTGTATCCCGTCAAAAATCTCGATCACATCTATGCCGATATCAAACAGAAAGACCTCCCGCTGCCATGCACCATCAGCTACAACCCAAGTAACCCCCGTTACAATGTTCTTGTCAGTATCGATTTGACCAGCAAGAATAAGCCTGATTCCAATAAAAAGCTGCTCAATTAACAGCATTCGCTTGATCTGACGTTTATCCTTATACTGGATTTAACCTGAATTCATTTGACTGGAAGATAATATGGAATCTTTAAAAACAAATACAAACACACATGCAGACGGTTATCAGGCTTATGTTTCTGAAGAATCTGAACCTCAGAAACAGAATGAATCAAAAGAGCAAAAACGCATTCTGACACCTGAAGTCTTAAAGAGCAAATACACCTATATCAGAGAAATCGGCCATGGTACGCAGGGCCATGTGTTTCATGCCAGAAGACTCGAAGACGGTGTCGACGTCGCCATCAAAGTTCTCGATATCGATTCAGTCAAAAACTGGAAAGAATACGAGCTGTTTCAACGCGAAGTCGATGTTCTTTCCTCACTCCAGATGAATGGCGTCGCAAAATTCTATGAAGCCGTTGAAGACCTCGAAAGTGCACGACCAGCCGCTTATCTCGTCCAGGAATTTATTCCAGGTACTGCACTCAGTGAAAAACTCAAATCAGGATACCGCATCAGCATTAACCGTATTTACGATTTGCTGCTTCAATTGCTCGATATTCTCGAGGCTCTTCACACCCATGACCCCGCAGTTATTCACCGCGATATCAAACCGTCAAACATCATCCTCAAGCCAAAAGGCGGCGATATGTTTGAGGTTTATCTCATCGACTTCGGTGCTGTCGCAAATCCGCAGGTTCAACATGGCGGATCTACCGTCGCCGGAACTTACGGCTATATGCC
>JAZRWV010000258.1:0-3998 GCA_045599925.1 Myxococcota bacterium | reverse complement strand
TAGACCGGGCGATTCATGCAGAAAGTCACAAAATGTTACATACTGTACGCAATATTTAACTCGTTGAATTCAAGCGAATTTCGTTTTATTTGAAACAGGCGATCGGATTTCGATCTGTCATTTTCTAGTTTTATAAGGAATGCCGTTTTGAAAAAGACTCACTACGCCCTTGCGCTGACAGCGGCTCTTTGTGCAATGCTCACAATGTCCTGCTCCAAAAAGACAGAACCGAGCAACACCGTCAATGAATCCCCCAATGATGCCGCGCTTGCCAATGCTGGCAATGTCCAGGATACAGCAGGCGGCAACCAGTTTATGCCACCGCCGCCATTTGGATCCGGCAGCTACAAACGCGATATTGTCGAAATCTGCGATGATGGACAGGATAATGACAATGACGGCAAAGCCGACTGTGACGATGCCAAATGTGTCGGTCATGTGGCCTGTATTGCCAAAACAGCGCCCGTCATCGATGAAAGCAAATGCATTGCAATCGACCTCGCGAATCCCAATTCCACAGACCTCGACGTGCTCGTCAATGATGCGAAAAAAGCCCTCACAATCAACATTAAAGACAAAGTCTGCATTAAACTTTCGGGTGCATACGACGGCCGCGTTGCCCTGGAAAATCATCAGAATGTCGACGTCGACCTCATCCTCGACAATGTCTCGATTACCAGCAAGGATTCATCGGGCACGCTCAAACTGAACACAGCCAAGAAAAACAAAGGCAATCATTTTGTTGTCAAACTCGTCGGAGACAACAAAATCGAAGGTGCCGGGAACAAAGACAGCAAAAATGTCCTCGCCTGCGATGCCAACCTCGACATCATCGGCGATGGTTCTCTGAAAATCGTCAACCGCTATAAGACAGGCCTCGCCGTTGACGACGTACTCCATGTCTGGAGCGGAAAAATCGACATCGAAGTTGCACGCGACAACAAAGACGAGAACCTTGTTGAAAAAGGTTTCGGGATGAAGATCGAAAACGGCTTTATCCAGTCCGGAGGAGAAATTGTCATAACAGCACGCGACAATGTTTACAAATACGAAAGCCGTGGCATCAAGGTTGACGGCAAAGAAAGCGAATATGGTGCAGGAAAAGGTTATGTCATCGTGACTGGCGGCTCACTGACCATCGAATCCGATGCAAAAGCCCTTTCTGCGGGCTGGTCGCTTGCGGATGATTCCAAAACCGAGACAACGGATGACGATCCGTACCCTGATGTCACCATTACAGGCGGCAAAGTCAGCCTTCACACCTATGTGGAACCTCGCGAATCCCGTCCGATGGGGATGCCTCCCGGATTTGGCGACATGAAGCCGAAACATTTCGAAAATGTCGACAAAGACAAACTGCCGCCGGAAATCGTTGCAGCGATTGATGCACAAAAAGAACATGACGAACTGAATGCAGGAAAGGAAGAGGAATTCAAGCTCGTTAAAGATGAGGAAGAAGACATTTCCGTCAGTCCCGAAGGCCTTGAAGCCAAAGGCCATATGTTCCTGAAAGGCGGTGAAATTACGGTAGTCGCAACGGATGACGGCATTAATGCCGGCGGCCAGCTTATCATTTCGGGCGGAACGATTTATGCGCGTTCCACCGATAACGATGCCCTCGATTCAAACGACAAGATTCATGTGGCGGGCGGAACGACGGTTGTACTTGGCTCCAGCGAACCTGAAGGCGGATTTGATGCGGATTTCTCATCCAATGTATCCTATGAAGGCGGCAATGTCATTGCAATCGGTGGCGAAAACAACTCTCCTGGTACAGTGATGGGAAGCAGCTCATTTGTACAGATGGACCTCGTCGAAAAAGCAATGCGCGGCGGTCCCGGCATGCCACCACCACCGGGAATGGATGGACAGGGCGGAATGATGCCACCACCACCGGAAATGGATGGACGTGGTCCCGGAATGGGGGGACATGGCCCCGGTGGACGTGGTCGCGGAATGGGGGGTCCTGGTGGACGTCCCGGAAAACAGAAAAAACTTTCCGAACTCGCCGGCAAAACCATCGCGATTACAGCCAAAGACTCGAAACAGGCTATTGCAGCCATTAAACTTCCTGCCGATTACATGGGTGGCGGCAATCTTCTCATCATGAACGACAAAATCGCGAAAGATGCAGATTATCAGATTTATCCCGATGCGACATTGAGCGGCGATCTGAAATGGTATCACGATACGATGCTCATGTCAGAAGCAACCGTTGAAGGTTCCGAACCGAAAGACATTAAGGGCGGTACAGCAACAAAAGGCATGTTTGAGCATGGTGGCGGCCCTGGCGGTCCCAGAATGGGAGGACATAGAGGTCCCGGAATGGGACACCCCGGACAGAACCCCGGAATGCCAGCAAATGAACCGGCCCCAGCACCAAAAGCTGAAGGCTAATCCATAAAAAAAAGAGACGTTCATTGTGAACGTCTCTTTTTATATGTTGTGTTTCTTGAATCAGCCATTCGATGTCCGAAAGCATCAGATTGTAGGCTTTTCAAACAATTTAATGCAGTTTCTGCCACTATTTTTGGCGTTGTAAAGAGCTTGATCCGCACGAGCAAACAGCTGAGAAAAGTCCTCATTCGGACATACAATACCGATGCCGCCACTGACTGTTATCTGGCCAAGTTCAAAGTCCGCAAATGCAGTTTTTTCAACGATTTGACGCAATTTTTCACCCACACATAATGCGTCTTTTTCGGATGTATCGCCTGTAAGGAGCACGACGAATTCCTCGCCACCATAACGAGCGACCATATCTTCTTCGCGGGTATTTTCTTTTAAAAGAGCAGCAAACTGACGCAAAACCGTATCACCGCATTCATGCCCATAAGTATCGTTGCACTTTTTAAAGAAATCGATATCAAAAACGATCATTGCAAGTGAACGCTGAAGACGTTTTGAGCGGATAAACTCCTCGTGAAGCGCTTTTTCGTAATAACGGCGATTAAAGACCCCGGTCAAACCGTCGACCTGAGCCATTTCTTTTAATCGACGATAGAGCATTGCACGTTCGAGTGCGATTGATGCGAGGTTTGCGACGCCACTAAGACCTCTCAATTCATCTGGATGAATGATACGGGAATTGAAGTAATTATCTGTAAGAATGACGCCAAATACCTCGCCATCAAGGAAGATGGGAACACAGGCAAAATTCTTAAAAGTGAGCTGTTCGCCTGTCATCCAGTCGTGATAAACGGCTTCAACCCCATTGACAAAGAAGGGCTGTCTTTTTGCGACGCAATGCGAAATGATACTCTGGAGTTCAAACTGCATAACTTCCAGAGAATTCATGGCTTCGACATCGTTGAGATTTAGTGAAAATCCGACGAGTCTGGAAGTCAGATATTGAGGCTCACCGGAACTAATGTTGTATCGATCGAACAGATTTTCGAGATTAAGTTTTTCAGCCTTAATACTTTCCCAAATGCGATGAGCTTCTTCGCCATTTGCAGGGCCTGCACTGCGTGTAACGCGCAATTCATTTCGCCGATCCCAGGCCAGGAACAGAATGGCGCGGTTAAAATTAAGCCCTTCCCCGTGCGTAATCCCGGAAAGGATGATGTAAAGAATCTGATCGAGCTCAACAGTTTTAAGCATTGCTCGCGTAACTGCCAGCTGAAAGCTCAGTTCTTTCAATAACTTTGATTGCACGTTCACATCATCTGACATGCGTTTTTCCGTACTGAAATCTGTTATCAGATTTCTCGGTCATTATCCGGCTTCTGATATTCCGGTATTGGCAGTTTCTGCCTGTTTTGTATATAGGCTTGTTTGCCCGTTACTATTTAGCCGGGGCTCTGCCCCGGACCCACCTGAGGACAAAGTCCTCACGGAATCCGCAATGTTTAAGCTGCGATGCCAATATTGCAGCTTAAGTCATATTTTAGTTAAGCGTGTGTAGTGGCCCCTTTCCTCAGTTCGCAATATGAAATTCGCTTCGTTTCCCGAGCCTCTCGGCTCTCCAACTCGCGTATTTCATTTGCTCACTGGGC
>JAZRWV010000257.1:0-2777 GCA_045599925.1 Myxococcota bacterium | reverse complement strand
AGGCATAATGAGGGCGTATTGCAGGCCCCAAAGGGCCGGAAATAGCCCGAATGGCACGGCGTATTCGCAAAGCGAAAAGGCGTGCCCCATAAAAATGCCATGACCCCCCCTAAAATCCTCGTTATTTTTCTATTTTTATTCACGGGATGCAGTCCAAAACAGGAAGCTGTCCTCGAACCGCTGCCCGAGATTGAATATCATACGGCACAGGTGACGCCATTTCTGCCTAAAGAAGCCTGGACACATGATGCCCAGGACTGGACGCTCGTGAGCGAATCCCTGCGTTTTCAGATTCAGCAGCCGGAAGCCCTTGAAACAAAGCTGGATCGCAATGATCGCGAAATCTGGAAAACGATGCTCCAGCATCTCGAACAAAGTCAGCAGGATCGCAGGGAAGCCCTTATTCTATCGAACCTTCAGATAACGCCGGCGGTAGCCTGCGAACCGCCGAGTTCCGCGTTCAGTCTTCAGCAGCGCGCTCAGCTGCAGCTCACCCTTCAGCTGCACAGAAACGTGCTCTGGCGCATTGGCAGACTCGAAATGTCCTCTCGCGGCATCCAAAATGCCGTACGTTCATTTTTAAGCATGTTTTCTGGCGGCCGCATCAAAGATGCCGACCAGAACGTCGTCGCCCCCGTCATGCAGATGATGTCGCAAATTGAGGAAATGCGGTCAAATCAGCCGGTACCCAAAGGTGACTGGAAGCCAGGTCAGCTGCATTACAGAGCCGCCAGAACGACCCATCCCGAAAGCGTTTATGTGACAGCTCGCACATTTATCACTGCATGGAGTGAGCGGATGAAGGCGAGCGAGCGATGGAATTACCTCGGAAATTCTGCAGATCCGGTCATTAATGCACTCCAAGAATGGATGAATGAGTTCGATGAACTCGTCAAAGCCTATCGTTCATTGGCAGCCGCTGTTCAGCAGCTTGAACACGATTTTGCGCCGCCTCACGCTCTTGTTGCCTGGCCCTGTATCAATCAGAATCTCAAGCGGCTGCGCATTATTTCGGATTTATACAGCCACATATTGCCGATACAATGGGCGTTGTCCAAAACACAGGACGGCGCGTATCAGACGCTTCATCGACTCAATTCTCCATCCTATGCCTCGATTAATCACGATTATCTGGCCAATCAGGTGGAACAGTTTATTGCGCGGCTCGAAATCCAAAAGACAAAACTGGTTCGCAGTGAAGACCTGCTGCTCGTCGCATGGGACGAAACCAATGAAAAAATATGGAACGGACTACCCGACTTTATCGATCCGATACATCACCATTCTCGCCCTGCTGTTGAAAATGCGGAAACCTGGCGTCTGCTCTATCAGGAAATCAAAACAGAGCTTTCGGAATTGTCGAAAACCACGCAACCTGAACCGGAACAACCGTTACGACATGGAAAACCACTTCAGGCTTATATTTCATCCGTTCTGGAAACACTCCATGCCCCATCCCGCATCGATGAAGGAGAAAAAGGCCTGCTGGCCATTTCGGAACTTGAAGCCCACATGGTGTCGATTCGAGACGAACTGCTCAAACTGTGCAAACAAGGGGCATGTCAAAGTTTTCCCGAAGCCGAACTTGCAAATTCCCCCCGAAAAAGTGCATGGATTGTGACTTGGAGACAAAATCCGACCGATGAACGTACATTGGGCCACACCCTTATCGTCATCAAATTGTGTCAGCTTCATCTGAACCGACTCATTCAACGACTGACAGAAATCTATGCATGGTTTAGCGAGACCACGAACGCAGATCTGAGCTGGGAAAAGCTGAAATCATGGCAGAGAATATGGACACTCTATTCGGAACCTAATGGAACCTACGCAAGTTTTCTCAAGAGTGTTGCAAATCTGGATCAAAACATCACCAGTATGGGTCAAGAACAGAAGCAGCGAGCAGAATCAGAGACATTGCATTCCATGCTGTCGCTGCAGGATAGATTTTTTGATCTGACACTGGATTACGCGAGGTTCATCGACTCACGAATGCCGGCCCCCGTATCATTTGATGAGCTGATATCGACCTGGGAACAACTCGATTCCAGATTTGTCGAGATAGAAAAAGAGACACTGAAACGCGATTTTGCATTACATCCGGAATGGAACAAGGAAAAACACAAAGTTGTAGACATCCCGAGGTAAATAAAAGGAAGCATCTTTCTTGAAAGAAACTGTGGATATGGTGTAAAGTGCCGCCGTTTTTTATGGCCTGAAAAAAAAAAGCCAGGCCTTTGGAAATGAGGAAAGTTCATGTCAAGTGATGTCAGTATGATTAAAGACCTCCAGGCAGGGAAAGTAGCACTGGATAGTCATGTCGTCGTTGAAGGCTGGGTCCGCACCCGTCGCGACTCCAAAGCCGGAATTTCATTTATCAATATTACCGATGGAACATGTTTTGCGATGATGCAGATCGTCGTTGATTCCACACTTCCGAATTACGAAAGCGAAGTGAAGCGCATCACAACGGGATGCGCTATTCGTGCATGCGGAAAACTCGTTGCCTCTCAAGGTAAGAATCAGGCTTGTGAAGTCCTTGCTGAATCGCTTGAAGTTGTTGGCTGGGTTGAAGATCCCGATTCGTATCCCATTCAGCCTAAACCTCATTCACGCGAATTTCTTCGCGAAGTTGCGCATCTTCGACCGAGAACTCAGTTATTTGCAGCAGTTGCGCGCGTTCGCCATACTCTTTCAATGGCTATTCATCAATTCTTTAATGAACGCCAGTTTTACTGGGTTCATACCCCGCTCATCACAGGCAGTGACTGTGAAGG
>JAZRWV010000256.1:0-10290 GCA_045599925.1 Myxococcota bacterium | reverse complement strand
TTTCGAGACTTTGTACGATGCGCAGCGGGCATTTTTGGGAATGGGCGGAACATCGAACGCATAAATCATTTCATCGGATTCGAGCGCAGTCTTGCGATAGCCGAGAATGAACTCGCTGAGCGGAATCGAGCGAATGCCGCGCGAGGAAACGAGGCGGATGGAGGCGTTGAGAGCCATCAGAACGGGTGCGAAGTCGCCGACAGGCGACGCGCCGCCGACGGAACCGCCGACCGTTGCAATCTGCTTGATCTGATGGGACGCAAAGTAGCGAAGAATGCGGCCAAAAGGCACGTATTCGTCCTGACAGACGGCTTCGAGATTGGCCAGACGAGCCATCGCGCCGATGTGAAGCCCCTTGTCATCCATCGAAATTTCGCGAAGTTCCGGGACATTGATAAGGCTCATAAAGGTGTCGCATTTGCGCATGCGATGATTCACCATCACGGAGATGTCGCTGGAGCCCGAAACGAGCATTGCATCGCGATGCGACGATTTGAAATCGCAGGCTTCATCGAGCGAAGCGGGAACATAAAAGCGAATGCCGTCGTATTCGTAATCGAGCGTGTCGATGGCCATCTCGGCTTCGTGAAGTTTCGCATCGAATTCGTCCTTGCCGGTGCCGGCAACTTCATGGACGCATTCCATAATCGGACGATAACCCGTGCAGCGGCAAATATTGCCGGCCATCTGCTCGGTAAACTGCCACGGCTGTTTCATGTCATGGCGATAGGTGGCCTCAAAAAGGCTCATGGCAACGCCCGGCGTGCAGTAACCGCACTGCGACGCATAGTGGTTCATAATCGAATCCTGGACGATGTGGTTCTTGTCGTTCTTGGCAAGGCCTTCGATCGTGTAAATCTTCTTGCCATGTATCATCGGCAACAACAGCAGGCAGGAATTGATGGCGCGATAGCGCGGTTCCGGCTTGGCCGAGGCGTCTTTGAACACGACCGTGCAAGCGCCGCAGTCGCCCTCGTTGCATCCTTCTTTTGTACCCGTCAGATGCAGCACATCCCTGAGATAATGAAGCAGCGACATCGTCGGCGGCACGCCTTCGATCTCATACTGCACGTCGTTAATCATGCATCGGATCTTGTTCATTTCCTTCCTCATAGATGACACAGGCTCGCCTGTGCATGACAAAAAAAGTGGATACAGCCTCATTTTCTGCCGAATCCTGCCCTGTCAAATCATGACAACACATCATTGAAAATATTACGAATCCGCTCCAATGAAAACTCAAATTTCAATGATAGACACGAATTTTCCGCAACGTTCGTCATATGCAACACGATTGCATTTATTTTGGGGGCATGGCTATTGGCCCGTACGCTCGTTTCATGAAACGAGCGTACAGGCCAATACGCCATGCTACGACGCTATCCTGTGGGATACGCGTCGTTTTTATTAATATATACAAATACACATGATGTATTGTTTTACCATAAAAGCAATAATCAAAATACAAAAAAGTCAGCCGAAATCGGCCGACTTTAAAAGTCTCTAATCAACAAGAATATAGCATTCCTTTTCTAATGTTGATTCCTGTTCGCTGCAAGCTGACAATACAGCATTCCCGCAGTCTTTGGATTTAGGATCACTGCATTTCGCAATCTCTGTTTTGAGGCAATCATAGAATGGCGTAAAGGCTTTGCATAATTCCGGATCCTCATTAAATTTGTGAAGTTCTGTTGCCCAGTTTTCCAAATCCCACCCCCATGACCATTCATATAGAATCATAGATTCAGCGATCATTTTTTGTTCATCGGTAAGCTCTCTGACGAATATGCACGGATACATATCATTATACTTTTCCCGACACTCAGCTATTTTAAAAAGCCCATCGGCCCCATCCTGACATTCTCCGATAACGTCTTTTGCACAAGCAACAAACTCATTTATCCTGACCTCACATTTTGCATCAGGACTTGAAAATACATTTTTGCAGTCATCAGCGGAATTCAAACTATGACTAACATCCCAGCAGCCTAGGTTTTCACAGACAACTTTGACAGCTGGTTCGACATCAACAATAATATCTTTCACACAGACGTTTTTTTCGCACTTCAAACCGGATTCACAGGTAATATCACCGCCACAGTTTTCGCCTTCTTTGGCGACTTTTTCAGGATCCGAAGTCGATTGCTCACCTTTGTAATAGCACTCATAAATATCATCCTGAATACAATCTTTGGCTTTATCTGCATCGTCAGGACATGCCGGTTTGTAGACGAGTTTTTTATCGATATAAACACAAACCTCCTGTTTGTCATTCTTTTCACAATACGACTTACCATCATCACATTTGGCTTCGGTTTGTTCTGTTCGATATAAATATCCAGCATCATCTTTGACACATTTATATTTTGCCATGCTCATAAAGCCTGGATAGCCATACTGAGGGGCAATATGCTCGCCTTCCTTGTCACATTTTCCTTTCAGTACACCTTCGCCATTGACCACTACACAGATATTCTCATACGGACAGTCAACACAGCCTAAAATTTCACCATGTTTATATGAAGTACTCCACTCTTTGCATACGGCCTCATCGCCTTTTTCAGGCGTTGAAGTCTCTTTCACACAGACGTTATTTTCGCATTTATAACCTGTTTTGCACAGCTGAGTATCACTACAAGCGTTGTCATTATTGGGAATTGCAAGACATTTTTTGTTTGTTCCACAAATATTGCTTTCACAATCCTCATCTGCAAGACAAGACTCGCCAACTTTCACCTTGACGTCTTTGACGTCGCTATCAGAGCACCCGATGAAAGAACAAAGACAAGTCACTGCAAACAATACTACAAATTTTTTCATTTAAAATTCTCCAGATTCAAGCATGATTTGTATTTAATCGTGAAAATGCCCTCAAAATGGCAAATTTACAATTATTTCAATTACTAATAGAAACTTATAAAATGAGTGTCAAGCTTATAAAATGAGTGTCAAGGGAATATTTTTCCGCATGCACGCTATATATAACCCGATTGCGTTTGTTTTTGGGGGCATGGCTATTGGCCAAGAGACGCAAAATTTTGCGTCTCAACGGGCCAATACGCCATGCATTCGGCGCGGGCTATCGTTGCCGCGATACGCCCGCCCCCACGATGGTTATGAGAAACGCATCATGACACGTTCTTAGCAAATTCGCACTTAATTCAAGTTTAAACAGATTGTATCGAATTTTAACCAAATTTTCCTTGCAACAAGCCGTAATTTGTGATTAAAATTCGCTTGTTAGTCTAAATCAAGGCTAACCCCCTCAACATAAGCGAAGGGATTTCTTTCCAAAAAAGCGGAGGAATAGAATGAATCAGCTCGACAAGAATATTCTCGAAACCCTGCAGCGCCAATCCGATATTTCCAACAAAGACCTCGCGGCCATGAACAATCTGGCTGAAAGCTCGATGCTCAACAGAGTAAAGAATCTCAAAGAAAAAGGCATTATCAAGGCTTATCGTGCCGTCATCGATCCCAAAGCCATAGGCTATACAGTTCAAGCCCTAATCATGATCAATCTGAGCCAGCATCAGCTTCAGTCGATTGCCTATTTTGAAGAAAAGCTCATTCAGATTCCGGAAGTCAAAGTCGGCTATCACATTACGGGCCGCTATGATTATGCGCTTCATGTCGTTCTTCGCGACATCGATCATCTGGCGAGCTTAATCAAGAACACATTGACCAAACTACCAGGTTTGGAGAGACAGGAAACTTTCCTCATCTTTTCATCCATTAAAGAAGAACAAGGATATTCACTGGATTACGCAATTTAATCATGAACAACGAAAAGCTGCTTAAAATAGCGCGTGATGCGGCAAAACTTGCCGCAGCCAACCTTGCCCGTCTTTGGACAGTTCCAAGGGAAATATCGATTAAATCGGATGAATCCCTTCTGACGCAAATAGACACAGAAAATGAAGCTATTTTAGTGGATTTTCTGGCAAAAGAGACACCTGATTTTGGGTTTCTTGGCGAAGAAAGCGGGATTCATAAAGCGAAGGAAAGCGGCCAGCCGTATTGGTATGTCGATCCGGTAGACGGAACATCGAATATGGCGCATCGATTTCCGTGGGCATGCATATCGATTGGTCTGGTTGTGGAAGGCGAGCCGCTTGTCGGTGTTGTCAACAATCCGATCCAGGGGCATGAATTTTATGGAGCCAAAGGATTTGGAGCCTATCTAAACGGCAATGAGCTTCATGTTTCGAAAAGCGCGGAATTTGCGAGAGCATTGCTGGCGACAGGTTTTCCAGTTGGACCGCACAAGGATCGCTTTGCCAATCTGAAAAACTTTGGCGATGTATCGATGAAAGTTCATTCGGTCCGCCGCCCCGGGAGTGCAGCACTGGATTTGGCAAGTGTTGCGGCGGGGTGGTTTGACGGCTTCTGGGAAATCAATCTGAAGCCGTGGGACACGGCAGCCGGCGTTGTACTCGTTCGCGAAGCAGGCGGCATTGTGACGGGATTTGAAGGTGATGCCTACGATCCGCATGCCCCCTACATCATTGCGACAAACGGAATTCTTCACGAATCGCTGAGAGAAATCGTCCGAAAGGATGGCTAGCCGCGGCTCAGTGCGCCGCCAAAGAAGATTCATGCGGTGTATGGCGAAGCCATAGCCGCATGACGCCATGCGTATTCTGCGAAGCAGAAAAGCATGGCAATGTTCTGTGTACAGCGAAGCTGAAACAGGACACACAAACGCAATTGCATATCAGGACAAATTGCCATATATTACGGCTGATTTTTTAAGGATTTTAAATATCACGATTCCAAAATCCTTTGTTAAGACTGCACAAGAGGTTATCATGCCCGATCCCAATTCATCCATCAGACGCGCATTTTACTGCCAGGAAAATTTGTGGCAGTCATTTTCAGATCTGGCCATCAAGCGTGGATGCAGTGTGGATGTCCTCATCAATGAAGCGATGACATCCTATCTCCAGTCCATGCCAATGCAGAATGCGATGCCGCAGCAGCAACAGCAACAGCCCAGAATGGCGGCAAATTCATTTTCACGCCAGCCAGCGCCAGCCCCAGTTGGTCTGCAGCAGCCACAGCAAATGCAGTCGCGTCAGCCGCAGCAATATGGCAGACAGCAGGCGCCAGCACAAACAGTTCAGCCTTACCGTTCAGCCAATTCTATTCCGCCTGCGCCACTATCGATGCCACAGGGTTCTCGCGTTCCGCCCCCCACGCCAGCAGCTTACAAACGTCCGCCTTCGATTTTCGAAGAGCCAGTTTCCGAGCAGGCATCCCCCGGCGGAAAGCCGATGGTACTCGCCTCCCTTGCAGCACCTGCTCAGAATCCGGCCGGCGTCATTCAACAGCCGTCCAATTATGCTCATATGCAGCAGATGCAGCAGTCATACGGACAGCCGCCTCTTTACATCATTTTTGCCAATCAGCGTTATGCCGTCGATAAAGACAAATACATCATCGGCCGCTCATCCCAGATGGCTGACCTCGTCATTCGCGATGGCAACATCTCGCGAAAACACTGTGCAATTATCTTTAAAAATGGTGCCTACTACATTAAAGACCTCGACTCCACAAACGGCATTGAGTTCCAAGGTAACCGAATCGATACCAAACGCATTGAGGAAGGCGACCAGTTCAATATCTGTGAATTCCAGTTCACTTTCACTTATCGGTAATGACTGACTTCAGCCCTCACAAAGCCATGTGAAATACATGGCTTTTTTTATATCCGGAGCGAGTTCATGAATCTCTCTGATGACATCTTTTTTAATGAATTCACGGCTCAGGAAGCCATCCTCAATGCGTACGGAGTTTCCTCCAACATTACACCGGATCCCGGCCAGCCGGGTTTTGAAACAGCAGTCATCGCCAGATGTATTCAAAAACTCCAGATTTTACCGGACCAAATTCCTGAAATTTCTTCCGAAATCATTCGAGTCATCAGAACCAGATTCGTCCACCATACGACGACGCAGGAAATTCCGGTCATTGCAAAGGACGTTGTCACAATTCTCCTAAAAAACGCAGGGAATTCGGAACTCGAAACACGAGATTTTGTCATGCTGGCGGTCCAGCTGACGACCGCCATTCTTTCCCTGATGAAAACCCACGAATGGTACGAAAAATACAACTTTACACTCGATGAACTTTCCGAATCGGGAATCGATACGGATGCACTTCGTCGTTATATTTCCGTCTTTGAACCAGCAAAATCGGAAGAAATCATCAAACACCGGCTTCAGGAAGCCGGATTCTCACAGGCCTTATGGCCATTTGCCAATGCATCACGGAATCCGGATGCGCTCATTCACGGATGCGGCCAAGTGCCGGATGAAGAATTCGTGCAGGGATTCTCTGACAAAAACATGGCCGAAGTGCTGAATCAGGATATCAATGCACTACCCCAATATGTGAGTGCCATCCTCAAAGCACCGGTCAACTGGCTTTACGAGCAGTATCAAAAGATGACACCACAGGCAAAACATGCGGTTTGGGTGATCATCTCCAAAAAAAGAGCCATTCAGAACAAACCATTGATTGACGAAATGCATTTTGAGTCATGGCTGTCGGAAGAATCGGCCAATGCCGACAACGCCAGACAATGGCTTCTGAATCAGCCGGCATTGGCAACTGGCGGCAGTGTATCCCGGGTATTTTCAGCCCTTAGAAGACGCGAAACAGAAGATCCGGACTGGTACAGCAAGTGGCTTCGCGAAGTGGACGTCGACTTTCCGCCAACGGAACACATTTTCTGGGAAAATTCAGACAGAGACTGGAGATGTTTTGAATCCTTCTGGCTTGCCGAAGCCTGGCGCGAAGCAGGAAATGCATTTCATGCCATAAAAATCCTGCAGGATGCGCTGGCAAATGGGCTTCAAATGCCACAGCTCTGGCTGCTTCATGCCGACATACTCATTGACATGCAGCATCTCGGTGAAGCAGAAAATGCCATTTCTCAGGCCAAAACATCGGCAGAACAGTATTTTCCAGACGACAATCGCATTCAGACATCCATACGTCAAACATCCGCCAAACTGGCGCGTTCAGCTCTTCAGACAGCACTATCCGCACAGGAAATCACGCCATCCCTGCTGGAACTTGCGATGCAGTTTGGCGATTCAGAAACAGTTTCCGAAGCCGCACTCTGCGCATTTGACGCGGATTGTCTTGCGCCGGATATTCTCCCGGAAATTCTTGCAAATGCGCCGGATGCCAGATCTACTTTTATCGAAAAGCTCGCCCAGAGAAGAGACCTTGATCACCTCGACAATACTTATGATCTGTGCAGCCATCTCGAAAAGCTCCTTCCCAATGCGCCGGAGCTCCGCCTGCTCGAAGCCATATGTCAGATCGACAACCCCTGTGTCGCCACCCAGACACTTTCAGCAGCACTCCGCCATATTCCAGACACAGAACAACTTCACTGGACAGCCGTAGAACTTTGGATTGAACTTCAGACTCAGCAACTCGCATTTGACGAAGCCATTTATGGGATCGTGCATTCACTCGGTTCCCCCCATCCGCGCGCGGTAAGAGCTCTTATGCTTCTCATAGCCTATCTTCCGCGAGAAGCCCGTCCGATGCTTCAGACGATGATGATGGAAAATCTTGGAGCCGATACAGCGAGGAAAGCCTTTGAACGCGCCAAAGACGGCTATAAGCCGGCAGCTGCAAAAACAGAAGAAATCATATCTGTTGAAGAACTTGCGAATACACTTATGCCCCTGTCGTGGCAGATGATTTATCGCGCAGCGCGCACACCAAAACCGGAATCCGCAGAAGAATCCGCAAAACGCGCGCGACGCGAAGCAGTACTTGCGGCAAGGGGATTGTCACAGCGCAAACCGGAAAATGCCCCGGAACCGGCAGAATGGGTTCACGCCTCTCAGCCCAAAGCAAGTGATGCCTTCAACCCATGAATTTATGAGAAAATGCTCGGAATCAGAATGAGAAATGAGCAAAATAAGGGAAGTAAAACTCAGCTTTCCATAAAATATACAAATTAAATATTTCAAACTATTTAATTTATAAATCAAATCAAGCTATTTTACACCCACACTCACATACAAAGCATAATATATTGATTTATAAGGCAAAATATTTTTCACAACATGGCTTGAATCTTTCTAAATGCACGCCAGCCAATGATTTGGCAAATGTTTCGATTTGGAGGTTCCCATGTTACAGTCTGACACCCTTTTTCAAAATGAAGTTCTTTCCCACAAAGACGCCCTGATGGTTCATGCGATGCGTCTGACGCGAAACGAAAAAGATGCGGAAGATCTCGTTCAGGATACACTCATTAAAGCCTGCCGCAATGCCGATAAATTTGAACAGGGTACAAATTGCAAAGCATGGCTGTGCCGTATCATGACGAATGAATTTATATCTCAATATCGTCATACCCATCGCGAGCGCCTCTGTGTTGATCGCACGGAATCGCTGGATGAAAACAAGGCTGATACTCGCGATACCTATTATGAGGACGATAAATATACCGAACACAGTGACGACTTTAGTGACGAAGTCACGGCTGCACTGCAAACGGTACCTGATGATTTCCGAGCCATTATTATCATGGCCGATTTGCAGGATCAGTCCTATCGTGAAATCTCAGAAAAACTCTCCATTCCCATTGGCACAGTCATGAGCCGTCTTTTCAGAGGAAGAGAAATCCTTCGCAAAAAGCTTCACGACTATGCAGTTTCCCTCGGCATTATCACTGCTTAATCAGGATTTTTCGATATGACATCCACAAAAACTTTGTTTGAACGCGAAGTTCTGCCGCAACTGCCCGCGCTCTATGGCCTGGCCCTTAAATATACACACAGTGAAAGCGAAGCCGAAGATCTCATTCAGGACATGCTTATCAAGGCATACAAAAATTTTGCTTCATTCGAGATTGGAAGCAATTGCCGTGCGTGGCTCTGCCGCATCCTCACAAATACGTTTATCAACAAATATCGTCACAAAATTCGGGAAAATGCCTTCATTGAGAACACTATCAATGAAGCATTGGAAAAAGCAGAAATACTCACCGATTTGCCGGATGATTTGTCGTGTTTAGACCAGGGTGATCTCACCGAACACGATTACTTCTTTTCATTCCCGGATGAAATTGTTCATGCCTTCAAGAGCATTTCCAAGGAATTTCGTTCCATTATTATCATGGCTGATTTACAGGAAATGTCATATCGGGAAATTTCCGATATTCTGCACATTCCGATTGGAACGGTAATGAGCCGTCTTTCGAGAGCACGTCAGACGATGCGGAACATTCTGTCTGGCTATGCTCATACGGTTGGATATGCCTGAGGAAGAGGCGCTATGCCGTTGGCATACGCGCCTCATTGGCCGTGCTATTGTCCCGTAGACATGCGATTCGCACGTCTACGGGACAATACGCACGGCCTTTTTTGCTTTAATCAACAAATTTTTTGCATGTACTCGAAAGGCCTTCCGTCTCGAATCGTCTGCGACCAATGACATCAGCAAACTTCTTGTTAATTTCTTCGCTATATTTGTAAGCATTACAACCTTGTTCAATCGCTTTTTTAACTGTGTCTGAACAATTATTGGTCTTGCATTCCTCTTTGAGTTTGGTTGTATTGTACTCATAAACTTTTGTCATATCGATAAGGAAAGACGCGAAGTTACTTGTCTTCACCCATGTCGATGATTTAGTAAAATTACTTAGATAACACGGTTCTTCAGATCCATCTGTTTTATCGATATCTTTCATCGTAAAATGTGTCAGGGAATTTCCACTTCTGCTGATGGCTTCACCGACATACAGATCCGTCACGTTGCCTTTGCTGTCGCGTTCCAAACCGATAATCATCGCAACGTGACCACCGCCATAATATTTATTATCTACCGGCGTAACCCCCGATTTTGTTATGTCGTCCTTTTTAATAATCTCACCTCTCCACAAGAGATCACCGGCTTTTGCGCCATTGATAATCGTTTTAACATCTGATGCACTTTTGCCATCAAGTTTATGAAAATCACCATTTTCCAATAATTTCAACTTATCATATGCATTCACCAAACTATTATTCTTATTCGAGCGTGAACTTCCCCAGGAAGCATTCTTAACACTTTTTTCCTTGGTCGTGTGGTTGACAACATCTTTACATCGATAATTTCTAACAATTTCCCCACTTTTCTCGCAAAATCCGTCTTTGCTGAACATGTGGGTTGTCCAGTCCCCAAGACTGACGCGTCCATTGTTCAGCGCCCAGTTGACAAAGCCAGAACACTCAAGCCCATTAAACAAGAAGTCTGGATTATTTTTATAATACC
>JAZRWV010000255.1:0-6794 GCA_045599925.1 Myxococcota bacterium | reverse complement strand
CGCTATTGCCTTCGGCAATACGCGCGTTCGGCGCCCGGCTATATGCCCGGATAAATCGGGCATATACGCCGGGCGTTGCTTTATGTATGATTTGATTGACATTTGCGTCATCGCGTGCAAATAAGCTGTATTATATTATGGGATTAGCGCGTATTGCCAATGCGATACGCGCGCCAAAACCGTGTAGTAGCTGCGTTGAGTGCAACGCAGCAAATGGTGGTAAAATATATAAACATATATATTTACATTTTGGACAATCGCGTCACGAGGTCCTTGAATTCTGCGCGATAAGGATCGTTTTTGATTGTCGACACCGAGTCAAGCTGTTTGACAACGTCGGAAAGCGTGGTTTTGCCGATAAACTCAGAATGATTCATGATCATGGCGACCATCGCGACGGCTGATGCAAAAGCCATATTGTCGGACATTTTCGTTGCCAGAAGCGCGGCACCGACGGGATAGCTGATGAGCTTGCTTGTGCTGCCATCGGGCTCCTTGTAACGAACGTTGATCGTAAGCCATTCGTCGCTCGGAACGGCCGTCTGCTGCTGATATTTCGTTTTGACCTCGGGAACGTCGACATCCGCCCCTGCCTCGACAATTTCATACAGGATTGTTACCTGTTGGCCGGAACCTACCTCGCCGCCATCCTTCTTATCGTCGGCGAAATCTTCGGCGTTCAGTTTTCGCGTTTCATAGCCGATCAGGCGATAGCCCTTGACTTTGGCCGGATTGAACTCGACCTGGAATTTGGCGTCCTTGGCGACGGTGAAGAGCGTCGATGCGCGTTCGTCGATGAGGACTTTGCGGGCTTCGAGAATCGTGTCGATGTAATGATAGTTGCCGTTGCCGTGATCGGCGATGGATTCGAGTTTGGCGTCTTTATAATTGCCGGTTCCAAAGCCGAGTACGGAGAGGAAAATGCCGGAATCGCGTTTCTTTTCGATGAGTTTTGTGAGTTCTTCGGTGCTCGTCGTGCCGACGTTCAGATCACCGTCGGTGCCGAGGATAACGCGGTTATTGCCGCCTTTGATGAAGTTTTTTTCGGCCGTTTCGTAGGCCATCTGAATGCCGCGTCCACCATCGGTATAGCCGCCGCAATTGAGGCCTTCGAGCGCCTGGGCGAGCTGGCTTCGGCAGTAAGTTGGTGAAGCGCCGTCGATGACGAGGGTTTGCGAGCCGGCATAGGTCACGATCGAGATGCGGTCTTTGCCGGACATTTCGGGCAGCATGTTGAGCAAGGCATTTTTGAGCAGTGGCAGTCTGTCATCGCTGCACATCGATCCGGAAATATCGAGCAGAAAGACGATGTTCGAAGGCGGATATTCTTTGGCCGTGGTCGTCTGGACGCCGATCTGGAGGAGTTTGGTCTTTTCATTCCAGGGCGTCACGGCGAGTTCTGCCGAAACGGCGAAAGGCTGATCGGCGGTGGGAAGCGGGTAATCGTAGTGGAAATAGTTGATCATTTCCTCGGAACGGAGCGGCAGATTTTCGGGTTTTCGTCGATCGTTGATTTTTTTGCGGAAAACGCCGTAGGACGCGGTATCGACGTCAGCACCAAACGTCGAGAGCGGGGAAGCTGTGACGCTCATGAAGGTGTTGGGGGCGAAAGTCGTGAATTCTTCGGTGTTGAATTCGGGCATGACCATTCCAGCGTATGCTGGCGCAGCCATCTCTGCAGGCGCCGCCTGTGACTCAGCCATTTCCATAGTCGGGGCTACATTACCAGCGGATGCTTTTTGGGATGGCATTCCGGATTCCCCCCCTCCCCATGATAACATGGGGCGGCGCATGGGGCGGGGGGGGGTGGAAGATGGACTTCTGGGCAGACATAACCTTCTGGGACGTCATTGTCATTGGCTTTTGCAGCATCCGGTTCTGCTTCTGCCGGCGCATTATTGGCGACAACGGGAGCAATGACAACAGGTTGATTTTCTTCAGGCTGAACAGGTGGAGCCTGCTCTTCAGGAGCCTTTGCATTATCATCTTGTGTTTCCGGCACGAGAACGACGGCGCCTGATTCTGATGGTGTGTTGATCTGATCCTCCTTATTGCAGGCAAATAGTGCGAGGCTCGAAAGGAGAATGATGAATGTCAGTTTTTTCATGATGGGGCTCCTTGGATGATGATAATCAATAAACAATAAACAGTTTTTTAACTATTCCAGGCGAAGCGGGAGAATAATAAGGATTAGTTCGATTGGGGATAACCAAACTAATACTGTATAATATTATATGTGTTGGGTCAAGCTCAAGCTGTTTTGCTGGAGGCGATAGCCGAGTACGTTAAATTCATTGAGCATTTTTTCAAATCCATAAGGGGAAGTGCGCCGTATCGCCGAAGGCGATAGGCGCGCCAGCGAGCCGTAGAGCCGCAAAGTTTTGCGTCTAAAGGCGAGCGCAATCCATGTAGCGGCACTACGCCGCCAAAGGCCGTATGCGTTCAGCATAGGCCCAAAAAGAAAAACGCCGCGTATCCCAACGGGATAGCGGCGTTGGCGAGCCGTATCGCCGAAGGCGATAGGGGCGCCAGCTAGCCGTAGAGACTTTTCCCAAGTAATATTATTGATGATTTTGAACCCCTCCTGCTCATGTTATAAATATTATGCAAAGTTCTGCTTATCCAAATCATCCCACTCAAAGAAAGTGATCATTTACATAACCGTATCCACTTTCGATTGAATTCATGTTTTTCGTCGAAAGAGGACGATTTATCCCAGTCACCTTTATTGACGGATACCATTTTTCACGCATGGCAGGTAATACCATTATTACTTAGAAAATATGGAGGATCAGCAAAAATTATATCGATTGATTCGAGATAGCGCTGTTCGAGAACAAAAAAAGAAATCCCCTAAAACCAGGATTTCATTATCCGTTTTGTAGAAAGCATCAATTGTTTTTTTTAAAGTGCATCCATATAGACTCATTAATAATTTGTAATGATGACTTCTTTGCCAAGCCGTTTACTGGCATCGCTGTTAATTGCACGTTTGACATCCACCGGTTCGATATTGAAACCATCATAGAGTTGATAGATTAAATCTACATTATTGTTGCTCAGCATTACTTTAACGCCATTATCAGTAAGGTT
Organism: Myxococcota bacterium; assembly: GCA_045599925.1. Classification (GTDB taxonomy): domain Bacteria; phylum Myxococcota_A; class Bradymonadia; order UBA4248; family UBA4248; genus UBA4248. The sequence continues at coordinate 3,701 of JAZRWV010000255.1, read as the reverse complement.
TTTATATAAATTGGCGAGTCTGACGTGGTCTTTAAAACCGAAACCGGCTTTGGTATAGTCGGTGAAATTTGCAGTCTGACTGACGGGAATATAGGGCGAATCAAAATAAACAAAGTCTCCAGATTTTGCGTCTCTGCACGCAAATTCAAAATCACCTTCACGAATTTCGACATCCTCATCCATGAGATATCTGCCAATGTTAAGCAAATTGTCTTCATCCATGGATACGCCATTAGTTTTATTATTATAAGGAACATTGAACAAGCCCTTGCTATTGACTCGATAAAGTCCGTTAAAACAGTGCTTGTTAATCCAAATCATCATTGCTGCGCATTCAGCATCCAATTCATTGGCAACAATTTTGTGGTTGTACACATCGCGAATTGCTAAATAATATTCCTGATTGCATTCAACACTGTCTAATGATTTGATCGCCTCAATCACTGCTTGAGCATTTGCCTTGAGCTGCCTATAAACATTAAGCAACTGTGCATTGACGTCGTTGATGACAGCATGCTGAGGTTGAACATCTAATAATAACGCGCCACCACCGATAAAGGGTTCAAAATAGCGATTATACTCCAATGGCATATGTGCTTTGAGACGAGAAAGGAGTTGTTTTTTTCCGCCAGCCCATTTGACGAAGGGTCCAATATGATACATTGACTGCAATCCAAGCAATAAGAGTAGGAAGTGCGTGAAATAAAAATTCCATAACAGCATATTTCTTATAGCATAAGATTGTTAATTTTAATATGAAGAATATGGGGATTGTGACACAACCGTTGTATTACATGAGTAGCCTATGTTTGACTGTCGATAAATGCCATAACCCGCACCCATTGAACATCCTGCATTACGAACGAAACTTCACTCATCCTTGAATGCGTTAGAACGGAATTCATTCCTGCTGTGATTTTTTGAATTCTGCCATTTCGCGCTGTAGATTTCGGATATGTTCTGTCATCATAAAAGTATAGAAAGGCTGTGCATCTTCGCGGTCGCGAGAATCCACAAGTGACTGGATATATTCGGATTTATCTTCTTTGATTATTTTGCTCGGAATAAGGTTAAATTCGAACTGAAGATAGTTCATTAAAAGCCTAGCCATGCGCCCATTTCCGTCTGCCCAGGGATGAATTGTCACCAGTCGGTAGTGCGCTTCAAAACTGAGTTGATATTTGGCAATATCATCCTCTGTGTTCATCAGACGATGGCGTTGTTCATTTAATGACTGGCACAGTTCCTCAAGTTTTGCGGGGACTTTTTGATAATTCATATATGAGCGTCCACCAAATCCAGCCGTTACGCCCAATAATCTTAAATCACCTTTTGATGTGTCAAAACTGCCCTGAGCTGTAAAATATTGTCGTCCTGTATTTTTCATCACAAGTGCAGCTAATTGTTTTAAGAAATCTACTGAAATTTCGGTATGAGACTGCGCAAATTTTATGGATTTTTCGTATGCAGCTTTCAGATCGAGGTTCATCAGCTGTTCCGGCATCGGACGGCCTTTGGCCGAAATACCGTCATCGAACAGCAGCTGATTTTCAATTTCCGTTACAGTGCTGCCTTCAATCGCAGTAGAATGTGTAATGATCGAGTAAAGATAAAACTTTTGATAATCAATTTGTTCTGCAATCCCGAGATTTTTATATTCATTCAAGCAGGCTTTGAGTTCATCGAGCATTTTTTCAAATCCATAAGGGAATGCGCGCCGTATCGCCAAAGGCGATAGGCGACGCCAGCGAGATGTATGCGTTCTGCATAGGCCGCAAAAAACGCCTTTATACGGCCAAATCCAGAGGTAAATCGCTAATATCTTTTATTCGTTTCCCATTAATTAAGATGTTGAGCATTTCTAAAGCATCTTCTGCTTCAACACGTTTAACAGCTTCGATTAATTCATATAGAGCAAAATGGTACACACAATCTATGTCGCCAGTTCCGAGTGCAAGTGAGGCAATTCTTGAGGGTAAAGGTTCACCAGTTACAACGATAATGTGCGGCAGATGCCCTTTTCTATTACGGATAAGATTTAATGCCTCGGTTCTGCTGTTTTGCGCACGGTCGCTTCTCATTGTCCATTTAGCGGAAATCGATGCGTGAAGAATTGGCAATTTGTTATTTTGTGCACGTAAATCAGACATGGTACAGATATTTTCATCGACAACAACCAAAGCTTTGTTAATCTCATCATCACTGACTGTATCTCTGTAGATGACGACATCAGGAGCCACCATATAATCATTTCCCATGCAGGAGGCCAATCTTTGGTCAGACGAAGTAATCTCGTTCAAATATTCGAGGTGCTCATATTGAGTAAAACTGCTTGTTTTGAGAGAGTTTCGGTTTCCAAGTTTAACTATGTGCCAAATTCCCGGACGCAACGATTGCAGTTTTGGAAATGTCTCAGCTAAAAATTCCATATTGAGCTGTTCGAATTTTGCGCCAGAAGTTTGCCCAACTGCTTTTTCATGAGTTTTTGCCATGAGCTGACTGGCTATTTGAGATGATATGGCAACGGATAATTTCGATGCTTTGTCAGCATTACTTGGAACACCATTTTTATCAATGGTCAGAACACCTTCCTTAAGAAGTTGTTGATGATAATTGCTCCGTGCTTCATATATTAACGATGTCATCCTGTAAAATCTCCCTTATTTTTTCCCCAACAGCTTTTGCTACTGGCGGTGGAAATGCATTTCCTATCATTCGACAAGCGACTGTTTTTTTTGTCCCAAATTCCCATTCATCTGGAAAGCCTTGAATTCTGGCAAGCATACGGGGCGTTAATCTTGGATTTCCAACAAAATCTTTGTCAGGCGATGTGTTGGCAACGCCAAGTCCATCTATACCTATATTTGCCCATGCCTTTCTTGCTCTTGCAGGTCCCAGGTCAGGTCCTCCGTGCTTTTTTGAGCCACCGACAATGGTTGGCGCAATGCAATTAGCTTTTTTCCGCCATTCTTCATAGTCCTGCCATTGATTGACATTCATCAAATCCCCAATAGCTTCCCCGACTGTTAAAGCTAATTCCGGCTGCGCATCCGGGTAATTAAATTCTTTTTTTATATCATTCCTTATTCCAATTATGATTACCCTTGGCCGAAGTTGCGGAACACCAAAATCTGAAGCATTTAAAAGCTTAATCTGGACTTTGTAACCAAGATTTTGAATTTTATCCAAAATTGCATTTCTATAACTATCAAATCTCGTATCCAGCAGACCTCTGACATTCTCAATCATTACGGCTCGGGGATTAATCTCGGAAATCAATCGTATGGCTTCGGGAAATAAATCCCTCTCATCCTTATCCCCTAATTGTTTCCCTGCAACGGAAAATGGTGGGCATGGTACCCCGCCTGCCAATAAATCAATTTGATTATAGTATGATTTGCCAGAAAAATTGCGGATATCACCACATATTACATTCCAATTGGGCTTGTTTTTCCTGAGTACCTGACAATAGTCATTCTCATACTCAATCAGTGCAACATGTTCAAAACCGGCCATGGACAATCCTAAAGCCTGACCTCCGGCACCCGCACAAATTTCGATTGCTTTTAGTTTACCCTTTTTTTCAGTATCACTGTTCTGAACGTCAATTTTAGTATCCGTCAGCATTTGTTTGTTTATATCATTTTTAAACAATTCTAACTGCATCATAAGCCCCAATAGAAATTATATCTTACCTATCC
>JAZRWV010000254.1:0-5072 GCA_045599925.1 Myxococcota bacterium | reverse complement strand
CGGCATCATATCTTTGGCCCTCTTGCATACAGTTGGCTTTGACAACGCACCGGCCGCCACTTTCGACGTAATTATTGGCGGCATCGCATGCACAGCTGCCGGCCTGTCCGACCCAGTGATTTGCCGTGTCACACAAACATGTATTTGTGCCGGAATGATAGATTTCTTTTCCGGCAACGCACCCTGCCTTGGTCACGCAGGCATTTTCATATTCGACATAACCGTGTTGTGTATCGCATGCACAGCTGCCTGCATTACCAACCCACTGCTGAGCAGTATTGCAAACACATGTATTGTTTTCAGCAATGTAAATCTCTTTTACGGGATCGCAGGTCTTGGTGAGCTGACATTCGCTCCCAACCAGCGTATATCCCGTCTTGCAACTAAAAGAACAGGTTGCTTCGGTGTTGAACGTACAAATGGAAGTGGCATTTGGAACGGCCGTACAGGCGTCATCTCCAGTCAAATCGATGAGCAAATTGCACGTATCCGAGTCATTATCACACCCTGCCAAACCGACAGCTGCGAAGAGCATCGTTAATAAATCAAATTTATTATGATGTTTCATACGAAATCCTCTTATGATATACAGACAGTATCCCCCAAAAAATAACTATTATATATAATAAAAAAATCTAAATTCAACATTATTCATATTTTCTTTCCATAATTCCACGGTGTATATTGATGATATTGCTCACTTTGCAACAAGCTGGCTAGCACCTTGTACGATAAGCTGTTTGATAATGATGTTAGAAATTGCAGACATGAAAACTCCAGGTCATGAATAATCTGTTAGCGACTAAGGATTTCTTCAATTATTCTTTATTGTCATCATTTTTGCGATATTTCAGAATGTCTTCATGCAGGCATTCCTGAATGCGTCAGATTAAAATAAGTCAAAAACGGAATTTTAATGCGGATGTACGCGCCTATCGCCGTTGGCGATACGGCGGTGTCCGAACGAAGCCGTATCCGCCTAAAAGGCGGACAGGCGAAGATTAATAATAATATACTAATCCTTGGATTGAGACTGCATGCTGTCTTGAATGAGTTTTCGAACGGTGTAAACGAGATTTTTGGCATCCTTGCTCATTCCGCAAGCTTTTAAGTTATGTCCGCCCATATTGTATGCAGCAATGACGGAATCGAAGTTGTGAAATCGCGATTCCAATGATTTGAGGTATTTTGCAGCAGCCATCGTCGAACATTCGAGATTATCCAGATCTTTACATCCGTAGTGTTTAGCAGTCGATGGCATGAGCTGCCAAAAGCCTCTTGCACCTTTAATCGATTTTGCGTTAATTGTGCATCTCGACTCGGCGACCATCAAATAATAGAAATTTTCGGAGACGCCTTCATTTTTTAGAATTTCTTTGACTTGCTTTTCATAAGGTTCGCATCTGTCTAGCCATTCAGAAGGCGATGCATAAGCTGGTTTGTAATACATAAATATTGTACCAGCTATCATGGATATAATGCAGATATGTTTAACAACTTCTAATGAACGGGAAAAAGTTTGAGTTTTCATCAGGATACACCGTGATATACAGGTCCATACGCGTCGATAATATCCACTCGTTTTGGGGCGCATCCTGCGACAATTTTTGAGACTTAAATTTTAGTATATGAGTATCCATGCTCACGATGGTATATTTTCGAGATAAACGCGTTTTTATAGTTACTTATCTTTTTTGGTGCATGGGAATCGTTCAAAAAAGCTATTTCTATCTATTGAAAACGCGTTTGTGTATGTCGTTAGTGAAGAAAATTAAAAATCAGTCCACAACGACTGATTTGTGACTTCGTGATGGAATACGATTTCACCACGTTTAATGCGATTGCCGAGGTCTTTTGGCGAACGGTTGGCAACCAGGCGTTTAATGGCAGCAAATTTCGAATGAATTTCGTTGCCGAGAATCTTTTTCATTGCTTCAGAATGCTCAAATTCTTCGATGGCATCGTAGATATTTGTATAAAGCCGGTGCGACTCGTCTGTTCGTTGCTCAGGGCGAATGGCGGGGTAATCGTCCATGGCGAGGTGAAGCAGTGTATAAGTGAGAAGATAGGGATTTGCATCGGGGCCGACGCTTCGGAGTTCAAAGCGTGAAGTATTTTCGTTGCCTTTGGGAAGACGAACGATAGCTGTTCTGTCATTGGACGATACGCGAATCGCATTAGGCGCCTCGTATTTTGGGTCGAGACGGCGATAACTGTTGACGGAACTGTTTGCAATGAGACAGAGCTGTTTTGCGTGATAGAGGAGTTTGTCAACGGCGTTCCATCCGAATGCGGAGAGGTGGCTTTCTCCGGCCTCATCATACATGAGGTTTTTGGCATCTTTCGAAATGGAAATGTTCGCATGCATGCCAGAACCATTGACGCCGGTCATGGGTTTGGGAAGAAAACATGCGGTCATCCCATTCATGCCGGCAATCTGTCGGGCGAGTAGTTTGTATAGCTGCACTTGATCACAGGCTGTCAGTGCTTCGGCACATCGATAATTGAGTTCAAACTGAGACGGCGCAACTTCGGGATGATCTTTCTCATTCTCAAAGCCAAGAGCGCGTTGAGCTTCTGCAAAGTGATCAATAAAGAGTTTGAGCGGTGTATTTGGAAGTGTATGGAAATATCCACCGTCCGAAACATAGGTAAATCCTTGATCTGCCTGAAAATTCTGTTCGGCATCAATTCCCTTGAAGAGAAAACCTTCGACTTCGAAAGCAATTTTGGTCTCGAAGCCGGCTTTATAAAGTTCAGTGTTGTAGCGTTTGAGCTGACCGCGAATGTCGCCGGAATATGGATGGTCGTTGACATCATTGATAAGCCCGAAGACCATGACTTTGCCAGGTCCAAAGATGTCACTAGGCAGCCATCGGAAGCTGCCCCAGTCGATGTTCAGACACAGATCGGATTCGCGTGACTGCGAAAACCCGTGAATCGATGAACCGTCAAAGGTCAGACAATTGTGCGACTGTTCGAGGTATTTTTTGTCGTAGTCAAGCATGTGAAATCGACCTTCAAGGTCCGAAAAACACACAGTAACGGCTTTGAGCTGGTTCTCGTCATGGAGGTAACGCAGGTATTTTTCGCGAAGAACGTCATCAGGAACGTGATTTTTGACATCCTGCTTGGCTTCCAGGTTGAGAGCTTCAAGCTCATCGTAAGGAATTTCCTTGAAATTGCGTATCTTAAGCATAGCTATAAGTCTTTAACTTGCGGTAAATTTACCGAAAATCAGTCAGTACATATGATGCTGTCCTGAAAAACCATGAGTTCTTCAAGACCAGGGCACCTGTTTTTACTACGAAAAAAAGAAATCGTCAGCATCCATAATTGGTTTATCTTGAGACGGCAAAAAAGTCAGCAATGGCGCGTGTTTTCTTTTTTTTCAATGCATATTTTTTATGGGAACGGTCTTTTCGCGATTCGCGAATGCGTCCGTTCATTCGTGCTAGGGCTTTGCCCTACGCACTTTTTCCGCCGTCTATGTGCTCGCCAGAGCGTGCGAGCCGTTCTGGCTGTGCGCATACGGCGGCGGTTAATTTTGGGGGAAATATTGAGAACTGAATCAATTATCCACTGTACGATAATTTCCACGAAGCGTGAGTTCAATGCGAGAATGAGCGGAAACCCGGGTTCCCGGAGAGGGCCACTGAGTGGTGACGAATCCGGAGTTCTGAATATTGACGTTGAGACATGATGCTGTTGCAAGTTCAAGTGATGAAAATGCCGTTTTTCCACGGAAATCCGGAACTGTTACGAAGTCATTGCATGACTGTTCTTTGGGCGTTTCATCCTGAGTATTTGCCGGTGTATCGCTCACCATTGCAGAAACATTTTCGAAAGGATTGAGAATGCCGTCGGAGACATTTTTAGGGAAAACACCGCGATAGGGGAGTACCTGACTGACGATTTCAGCAAAAGTTGGTGCTGCAACGAGGCCGCCACTATGGGCTGTTCGAGGCGCATCGATCATGACAACGACGATGAGATTGGGATTATCAATAGGCGCAATACCAATAAAATTGGCCATATAGAGATGACCATAAGCATGCGTTTTGGGATCGACCTTCTGAGCCGTTCCCGTTTTGCCGCCGACCCGATAACCAGAAACCCATGCACGCATGCCGGTGCCTTCCGCAACAACGCGTTCCATGGCTTTTCTAACCGTAGCAGCGGATTGCTCGCTGATGACGCGTTTGACAATTTCAGTTTTTCCCTGCTGGACAATATTGCCTTCGCGATCACGGATTTCCTTGATAATCCAAGGCTTTATGCGAATTCCGCCATTGGCAATGGCTGCAACTGCGATGGCAATTTGCATTGGAGAAACGCTGACCCCATGACCAAATGCAATATTGGCGAACATGACTTCAGCCCAACTGCTTGGTTTCCACAAAATACCAGCGGATTCGCCGGCGATATTGATACCTGTTCGTGAGCCAAAGCCAAAACTTCGCAGATATTCGTAGAATTTTTCTTTTCCAAGCTTTTGGGCAAGTCTGTAAGCACCAATATTTGAAGATTCGCTGACGACGGTTTCAGCAATCATATTAGGAATCGAGTGAGTATCGGAAATGGTATGTTTTCCGATAGTAATTCTACCGTGATTCTGGTCAATGGGATCACCCGGGCGAACGTGAGCGCCGTCGACGGCAGAAGAATATGTGATGAGCTTCATCATGCTTCCTGGTTCATAAGCATCGAGGACGGCACGATTCCGCATATCATCTTTCTGATAATCGTTGAAACGATTTGGGTTAAATCGCGGCCAGTTGGCCATTGCGAGGACTTCGCCGGTATAAGGATCGAGGACGACTGCGACTCCGGCTTTTGCCTGATAAGTTCTGCAAGTTCGATCGAGGGCATTTTCAGAGACTTTCTGGATGTACTGATCGAGTGTAAGTACGATGGAACTTCCTTCAAGTTCGTTAAGGCGAGGTGAATCGGTCGTCAAAATGATATGACCTCGGACGTCACGTCTGTCACGAATACGAAGGACATCACCGCGTAAATACTTATCATAAGCGGATTCAATACCTTCCAGACCGACATTGTCGAGCCCGACG
>JAZRWV010000253.1:0-13016 GCA_045599925.1 Myxococcota bacterium | reverse complement strand
ACGCAAAATTTTGCGTCTCTACGTGCCGCCGTCAATACGCCTCGCGGGCCCGCGCCTTGATTTTGGGCCAAATTTTTTGCCAAAACGGACGTTTTTTCGTCTTGACGGAATGAGTTTTTTTTTTATGAGAGAATGCCTTGTACGCGGGGTAAAAGAAAAGATAAAAGAATACTTTTTTGCAGAATCGAGGAATCAAAATGAAGAACATTTCACGCATTTTATTATTTCTTTTATTTGCATCACTAGCCAATGCATGTACGGATGAACCCAACGAAAACTCTGATCAGAAAGATTATGAAGACTATGATCAATTGCCCAACCTTCCGGAGACAGACGGATGGGGCAATCGCGTCGACTCTTGGTGTACTAAAACAGAAGCGGGCAATTCTAAGTGTTCTAATACCGATCCAAATTATTTATATATTTGCAATGGAGAGTATTATAGACGTGGTGTCGGCTGTGCATTTGGATGCGATGGAAAAGACGCCTGCATTGAGACTGCACCATTGGGCACTACATGCAATTTTGATCACACAGGATCCTGGTGTGATAATAACAATGTCGTTTGGTGCTCGCCCTATGACATCGGTGGCATTGCCCCCTCTGTCGTAGTCGTAGGTCGAAAATGCGAAGATAATGAGGAATGCGTCCTCATGGAAGGTTTTAGAAGTGCTCAATGCATTAACAGATCAATTCAATGTAAGACCGAAAATGAACGAATTGGATGGTGTGAAACAATAAAGGGAATGTCTGCAGAAGGCTCATACGTATGCAAATATGCGAAAAACGGTTCACTCGTTCCCGTCAATCAATACTACGAATATTCTGAATATAAATTGTGTTCAAACGGATGCAATGACACGAATACAGCTTGTAAATAATATCTAATCTTTAGAAAGATTTTGAGTCCTTTTGCGATTGGCGGCGTATACATATTATTTCAAAAGCCAATCGATAATATTCGTCGAACAAACGCCATCATACGAAGTATTATAATCTCTATCCATCGACAGAACCATTTTAGGATAATGATCGGTTAATTTAGAAAACGGCCTGAGTTCTCGCGTCCTCGTTTCAGGTGAATTCATACTTTCTGTAACTTGTATATATATTTTCTCATTTGATTTTTCGGCAACAAAATCAATCTCCAAGTCGCCAATTTTACCAATATGAACCGTATAATTGCGGCGCAACAATTCGAGATAAACAATATTTTCAAGAAGATGTCCTCGATCAGTATCTCGCCGACCTAATAACATCGTTCTAAAACCAAGATCAACCAGATACTGCTTTTCAAGCGTCTGAAGCAGCTGTCTACCTTTTAAATCATAGCGTCCTGCAGAATAAACAACAAATGCATTTTTTAGGAGTGTAATATATTTATCAACTGTTTTCCCAGCGATATTTTTTTCTTTTACAGGCGCCATATCCCCTTCGTGACTGAGCACATTTCCAATATTGTTTGGTGATGTTGCGCTGCCAATATTGAAACATAAAAACATCACTATTTTATGCAAGGCATTCTGGTTGAGCTGTCCATTGCGTTGCAAAACATCTCTTAATATCACCGTTGAATATATGCCTTCGAGAGCCTCCATGCTTTGCTGCTCTTTGAATGCGTAATCGCACAGGATTGGCATTCCGCCATAAGTCATGTATTTCAAAAAACTGCTCTCAAGTTCCCTCTCTGTATCCAAATTGTGAAACGTGAGAAATTCTTTAAAAGATAAAGGTAATACACGAATTTCCACATACCTTCCCGATAAATACGTCGACAATTCTGATGATAAGAAATATGCATTCGATCCCGTAATATAAATATCGACATCATAATCTAGCCTAAAAGACTCTATCGCATTTTCCCAATGACTGACCACCTGAAGCTCATCAAAGAGCAGATACATCCTGCCCTGACCTGACATCCTGCTCGTCACATATTCGTAAAGCCCCACCGCATCCGTTATGGTTCTGAACCGCATCGATTCCAAATTGATATGCACGATGTGCGATTCATCCACTCCGTGGTTTACCAAATAATCATGATACAACGCTAATATCGAGGATTTTCCACAACGGCGAATCCCTGTGATGATCTTAATCAGATCTACATCTTTGTGCTCAACCAATTGCTCTAAATACATGGGTCTATCGATGAGTGCTCTCACAACGCCTCCTTAAAATAGAAGAACTTTCAGACTTCAACATCCAAAAGTTATCACATTTAACAAGTTTCAGACTTCAATGTCAAATTCTTCCAAAGCCTCATTTTGAGTGAAGCGCGAAATTTTTCCGAGGCGTATTCGCGTTCTGCGAATACGCCCTTTTGCGCTCGGCTATTGACGGCCCTTGGCCGTCAATACGCCTCGCGGGCGCACCGCGCCTTGATTGCACAACGCCTCGACAGGGGAAATGGCCAGCCGCGCACATTCAGCAAAAAGAATTATTTTCTATTTCGCGTTCAAGAATTTTTGGATCAGGCACACGCAGACCTTGTAGTTTAAAATGACAAGGTTTAGTATTATCTTGTCGTCGAAAACTGCAAAATTTTAATCACAATTGCAGTTTCAAACGACAAGGTTAGAACCATTAATCACGCGTAAGGATGAAAAAAAATGCTTGAACAGATGAAAGAAATCATTGCCGATTACCAGCATATGACGTTGGAATGTGGTGTTCTGCGTGATACGAACCTGACCGTCTTAAAAGACAAAGCTACCATCTGCATGGGAGTGCGTCGTTGCGGCAAATCAACATTGATGCTTCAGCAGATGAAAAAGCTGCACGACGAGGGGGTATCGCGCGACCGCATAATGTACATTAATTTTTTTGACGATCGACTTTACGGAATGACGGTCGAAAAGCTCAATGTGATTACGGATGCGTATTATCAGCTTTATCCATACTACAAGCAGAGTGAAATCGTTTATTATTTTTTTGATGAGATTCAGGTGATTCGTGGCTGGGAGAGTTTTGTCACGAGAGTGATGGCTACAGAGCTTTGCAGAGTATTCATTACAGGATCTTCGGCTCAAATGTTGTCTACTGAAATTGCAACACAAATGCGTGGTCGTTCGCTCAGCTGGGAAGTTTTTCCTTTTTCCTTCACGGAATTCTTGAGGGCACTTCAAATTGATCATCAATCTCCAATCACCTCGAAAAAGCGCAGTTATATCCAAGATGGATTTGAAAAGTACTGGATCAGAGGAGGATTTCCAGAAGTCTATGATGTTTCCGATATGTTGAGGCGTCAAATTCATCAAGAATATTTTAATGCGATGATATATCGAGATATTGTAGAACGATACAATGTTTCAAACCCGCTTGCTATTAAAACAACTGCGCACTGGCTGGTGAATAATGTTGGGAACTTATATTCTGTCAATAGCCTTGTAGGCGCACTTAAAGTTCTCGGCTGTAAAGTTTCAAGGGAGAGCATTTCTCATTATTTGGACTGGTTTGAAGATGCTTATATATTTTTCACGATTAAACGTTTTGATGCAAACATCAATCGTACAAATATGAATCCAAAAAAAATATATTGTATTGATCATTCGTTAGTTGCTTCATGTTGCAATGGTATTCTTGTCAATTCAGGTCATTTACTTGAAAATCTAGTATTTATTGAGCTTCGCCGTCATTATCAACATATTTATTATTATCGAACGAAGAATGATTTAGAAATCGATTTTGTCATTCTGGATGAAACCACCAATGCAAAACATCTCTATCAAGTGACTGAAACGATGCAATCCCCCAAAACAGCGGAGCGTGAAATTAAAGCATTAAAGGAAGCGATGTCCGAACTCGGATGTTCCGAGGGGGTCATTGTCACACGATATGAACAGGAGAAAATTACCGTAGACTCAGGCGTGATTCATGTCTTGCCTGCCTGGAAATTTTTGATAACATCATAAGCGAACTTCAATGTTCTTCAAGCGCGTCCGCCGTATCGACGACAGAAGATAGGCGGCGCTACAAGAATAAAACCAGAACGTCGTTTGGGTTTATCCCCATTTCCCCAATTTCATAATTTAGGAGAGAATTATCATGGCCGAGGAAGACCTAAACAACGCCTTATTCGAAACCGTCAAAAGTGACGATGACAAAAAAGTCAAAGAGCTGATCGACGCTGGCGCGAATGTCATGGCGAAAAACAAATATGGCGAGACACCGCTTCATTTCTGTAATAATGCCGACGTGGCAAAACTACTCATCGAAGAGGGCGCGGATGTCAATGCCAAAAACAAATATGGCTGGACACCTCTAGACCTGTGACTTCCCATGGTTAAAAGAGTCATTCAAGCTGTCATTAAACAACGCGCTAAAAAGGCAGAAAAGGCGGCTGCAAAAGCAGCCAAAGAAGCTGAGAAAGCCGCTGCAAAGCCCGAGAATGCTCCGAAAAAAAGCCTCAAAACTGACAAAACAAGAGGCTAATACAGCTAACTCGGCTGCGGCTCCCGAAGCCGCCAAAGCCGAAAACTCGACTGACAGCATTTCGATGCGCGATAAAGTCATCTGCCTGAGCGGGACTTTCACGTATGGCAAAAAAGCCTATATTCTGGCGAAAATCGCCGAATTCGGCGGCAAAGGCGTCGACAACCTGACGAACGCGACCGAAATTCTACTCGTCGGAACCAAAGACTCGCAGGCCTACGCTTTCGATACGTACGGTTCGAAGTATGAAAAAGCCACAAAAATGAATATCCCCGTGTATCACAATCGGAATGCGATTTCGAAAATGGCGTCATTCGTGCCGGGAAGAAATCATAATAACGGCGGCGTATTAAGCGCCAGCGAAAAGCCGCAGGGCGGCGGCGTATTGACCGAGTAGACGCAAAATTTTGCGTCTCCAGCGAGGGAAATAGCCGCCGCGCGTCCGCCGTATTGCGAAGCAATAGGCGGCGCACCATTAAAACAAATCCGCCAGCACGACCTCATTCTGCATCACACCGGAATGCGCGTTATGTTTTACCCCAAACGTCGTAATCATCGTCAATTGGACCGATTTGTGTAATTGATTTTCTTTGATAAAAGCGTCTATTTTATTTCGCAAATTTCGTTCATATTGTTCATCAATAATATATTCTGATTCAGAAAATTTCATTTTGCAGATGTTAATCGTATTATCACGACGATCGATGAGCAAATCGATTTGCGCAGCTGGGGAACTTTGACTGCTACGCCACGAGGATTGATTCGACATCACACCGCCAATGCTTAATCGCTGTTTGACCTTATCCACATGCATCAACACCAACAACTCAAAGGTTAAACCAGCCCAGGCATAAAAAGCAGGTGTACGCGTAATTTCACTCCAACTTTGAATATGATAAATTGAGCTTTTTTGTAGAAAGCGATAATAAAACAGAGAAAAGAAATCAACAAGTTGATAATAATATTCGCGTTTTGGAGTCGAATAATAATATCTTCTAAAAAAGTTGTCATATCATTGCAGACCGCAGCTCAGTGTGCAGAAATGCCTAGATCGGAATTTGAAGTGCTTTGCGCGAAGCATTAACCCGTTTGGGCATCAAATATTCCCGAGGCGTATGAAATCGCCATCCGCGCATCCGCGCGTATACATATTATTTCAAAAGCCAATCGATAATATTCGTCGAACAAATACCATCATGCGAAGTATTATAATCTCTATCCATCGACAGAACCATTTTAGGATAATGAACGGTTAATGTAGAAAACGGTCTGAGTTCACGCGTTCTTATTTCAGGTGAATTCATACTTTCTGTAACTTGTACAGGTGACAGTAATAAGAGTGGCGACAAGCCTGTCTTATCTTATGCGTTGACGCCTGCAACGATGTTTATTTCCGATAATACAGACGGTGAACATTGTTATGGCAAATGTTTACTGAGCTGTAACCAACACCAGTGAACCTCTGAATATAACGATATTGTATAACAGAAAAGAGAGCCTGGAAGAGGAATAATATAGATTAATATATTTATGCTTGAAGCATAGAATTTGACTAAAGAATGCGGCTGATGTAAAAATAAGGTTCTGTCGATTTGTCTGACAGATTAGTATTCAGTAAGTTGAATTAAACTTTTCTCATTTTGGAGAACAAAAATGAAAAAAACATTGATAATGATTCTCGGCATGATGACTATTCTTTCAGCTTGCGGAAACAAAAACGCAGCTGATACTAAAGTCGATGATGCTCCGGCAGCACAAGTAGCTAAAGCCGATGACGTAAAAGCCGATGAAGCTAAAGCCGATGACGCAAAAGCCGATGAAGCTAAAGCCGATGAAGCCAATGTCGAAGAAAAAGTTTCAGAAGCCGATGCCGTTGGCAAAACCGTGACCAACGATACGATCGTTCTGAAGTACACGGGCTCCGAAAAAGACGCTCTTTTGGGCGCGACTTCGATGTATTGGCGTTTTAAAGGGTTCAAGGATAATGGCGAGCTCGATCGCGTCAAAGGCAAAATGAGAATGCTCTATTTCTTTGCCGATGAAGCCGCTTACGATGCCGGTGTTGAAGCCTGCAAAGCAAAATTGGGATGCAGTATTAAAGAAGAACATAAGGTTTCTTTATATTTTATGACATCTTCCGTTTGTCCGAACGATTGGGAAAATTTCAATCAAGTCGTCGATGATGTCACGAAAAAAGAAATTCCGTCCCAGATGCCGCCTTCACCGGATTATGAACTCGTAAAATAATGATGCAACAGCTATCGGCCTTCGGCCGATACGCTGCACGCTTCGGGCCTATCGGCAAAGCCGATACGGCCCTCTGCCGCCCGCTATTCGCATGCGAATACGCGGGCGGTTTATTTTATTGCTGATACAGAAAAAAGTATTCCGCAAATTTTTCGTGGATTTATGTTATCTTTAGAATATACATGCTCCGTTTGCTTTTCGCTCAAAGTAATCCATTACGTAACCTCTGAACAAAACTTTTGTGGTGACTTCTGAAACTGAAAAGGAGTTTATAATATGAAAAGATTCATCGTTATTGGTTTGGCTGTATGTGCGCTTATCACCGTAAGTGCGTGTAAAAAAACCAGAATCCGGGACACATTTCCAGTCATCCGGGGCAGTTTGTCAGCCAGATTGAAGACTGTAGTCACATAAAAGAAGGTGAGTTCTGTATTTGTACATCATGGCCAAAGAAAAATTGCCTGATTCCGGAAGAAATCGTCAAAGAGCAGCTCAAAAGCGGTGTAAAACCGGATGAAATAAAAAATGGACAACGCTTTACCATGCTGATGGTTGCCCAAGATGCTGCAACGCGAAAACTTCTGATAGATGCAGGAGCGGATGTGAACGCCAAAAATCTATTGGGAGAGACAGCACTGACTTATGCGGCAGCTCGGGGCGATGTAGAAAGCATTAAATTGCTGATTGCTGCAGGAGCGGATGTCAATGCTGTGAGTTATATGGAACAGGTTCCACTGGAATTTGCGTGTGCGAATGGTCATGTCGAGGCAGTCAAAGCACTAATTTCGGCTGGTGCTTATGTCGATGAGCGTTTGAAAGGGCTAATGCATAAATTCCCAGAGCTGCTCAAAAAAGCAAAGACTGGTGAAATTGTCAAAGCGCTGATTGCCGCAGGGGCTTATGTAAGTAAAGATGATGAGCTACTTCATCACGCCAATGACGCAGAAAGCGTTCAGGCGCTGATTGCCGCTGGAGCCGACGTCAATGCAAAGGATAATGCCGGCAAGTCCGTTGCTACTCATCTCAATGCGCCCGTTTATAGAGACATTCTGATTAAAGCAGGTGCCAAAGATTAGGAAACTCTGAATAAAAATTAATAGCTTTATTTTTCTGGGGCTTTGCCCCTTTCTCAGTTCGCAATATGAAATCCGCTTCGTTTCCCGAGCCGCCTCACCTCCTTGTCACTTCGTGACGTTCCTCCTCACCATTATGGCGAGGAGGAATTTAAGGTAACATTTCATTTGCTCACTGGGCTCTGCGGTTTTCGCCATTCACAGGATGGCGAAAATCCTCGGTCCGCCGGTTCACATCAGATTCTGCCTTAAAATTGAGTTTTATTCAGACCTTCCCTAAATCAGATAATTGTACTAATTATTGCCATAATATTTATCTGAACTATATTAATTGCACACTTCTCAAATCTTATGGAAGTGTTTTTTCTTAGTAAGGGAGTTGTTATGAAACTGCGTATTTTGACAATTATTGGTTGTTCATTTCTCTGTTTGAGTGGCTGTGCGTCTTCGTCTAAAACAGTCAAGATCAATTTGAACGACACAACAACTTACGATACTTATTTTACCAAAGCATTCAATCAGAATCCGGATGTCTGTTATGAAGCAATCGCACGAGAATCAGGAAAGGTTGATTTTGGAGATGCAGTACAGATGAACAAAGAACAGCGAAAAATCGTAACCACACGATTTAACCCGCTGATGAAGGTATTGGGTGTCGAATCCGTTCTTGGGCAAAAAACAGAACTTCAATATGAATTCACAGTCTATGGTGACGAGCAATCATGTGTCATGCGCATGGATAGCCTTCATGTTTGGATGAATGATGTCGAACAAACAACCTACGACTATGTGATAAGTGACAACAATAACTGGGCAACAGGATATTTATCTAAAATGGATGCTATAAACCAGGAATCTGGCAGAACAGCCCCCAAAGCCCAGGAAATCCCACTATCATCCATTTCCTATTCATATAAATAAACATCATTCACAGCGCCCCAAGCGAGGGAAACAGCCGGCACGCGTCCGCCGTATTGCAAAGCAATAGGCGGCGCTACCCAAAATTATTCATTAACAATCGCGACCTTAATAACGCCATCTTCATGATTTTCAAACAATCGATAAGCGGCTTCGATATCACGAAGTGGATAGGTATGCGTAATGAGCGGCGTTGTATCGATCAGGCCTTTGGATATTACATCGAGAGTTTCGCGGCAGTGACAGCCATCGACGCCACCAGTTTTAAATATCAGATTTTTGCCATTCATTTGAGGCAATGGAAGGATTTGCGATTCATTATATAAAGCGACGACTGTCACAACTGCGTTAGGGCGCGCAGCCTGCCAAGCCAGTTCGAAAGTATTTGTGCCGCCTGCGACTTCGAGAACGACATCCGCGCCGCCGCGATTTGTATGTTCCGCGAGCGTTTTCATCAGCAAATCCGGCGTTGTCACGACCACATTTGGATAATATTTTTGAACAAATGCGCGCCGCAACGGGTCAATTTCACAAACTATTATATTATGATGTTTATATAATTGCACGCAAGCCAATGTACAAAGTCCTGTTGGACCCGCGCCAATGATGAGAACCGTATCATCCTCTCGAATTTCGGAAATGCGCGCCGCCCAATCGCCCGTTGCGAGGATATCGCCGACAAACAGCGCCGCACGGTCACTCACATTGTCGGGAATCGGAGTCAGGCCCTGTTCGGCAAGGGGAACGCGCACATACGTCGTCTGACCGCCATCAATGCGACAGCCTAGCGCCCAGCCGCCGTTGGGATTTGTACAATTGTTCACAAAACCGCGTTTGCAAAAGAAACACTGGCCGCAGAAAGTTTCGACATTCACGGCGACGCGCTGACCGGGATGAACAGATTTGACATCGCATCCGGCGTCTTCGACGACGCCGACCATTTCGTGACCGACCGTAATGCCGGGAACCGCACGCGGAACACTGCCGTGCTTGATGTGCAAATCGCTCGTGCAAATGCTGGAAAGCGTGACGCACACAATGGCATCCGTAGAATCGAGAATTTTCGGTTCAGGCTTATCGACAAGCCGGAATTGATTGTGAGAAATATATGTATTCGCAAGCATTAGAATTCAACCCACATGGCAGGACGAACACCGGCATTTTGATGTTCCGAATGGGTACCCGTTTGAAAACGACCTGATTTATTCGTCCAATATTGCGGTGAGTAAAAATAGGGAACGTCATGAACATAACTATTCGCATAGCCGAGATATTCATATACATTTGCAAGACTGATTTCGTCATCAATTGCCATATTTCTTAGCCACCAATCGACATAACAGTTATAAACGCAGGAATTATCCGAATATTTTTCTAAAAATTGAGCATCAGAATATACACGACCGCCTTTTTTGACATAATATTTAGAAGCAAATGCAGTTCGGCTTTCGAGGTCTGGCATATATTGATCGACTTCATCCAAGCTGAGC
This sequence comes from Myxococcota bacterium, assembly GCA_045599925.1. GTDB lineage: Bacteria > Myxococcota_A > Bradymonadia > UBA4248 > UBA4248 > UBA4248. The sequence goes on along the minus strand of JAZRWV010000253.1, from coordinate 2,854 downwards.
AGGAATAACTTATCCTGTGTATTATTTCCCAAAATCCATTCAACATCGGGACTATTTTCATTGCCTTTAAACTTTTCAATTTTCATTTTAGGCTTTTGATTATCGACATTTGTAGTTAGAATTTTAGCGCGTTCCTCTTCGGTAAAAGCTTCGAGAATAAAGGCATTTGAATAGTCTTTTTGAACAAAATTTTCTGCAGGTCCATACCCATTGAGCCAGGAGCGGAACGAACTGTTCTGATAAGAAAGTGGATATTTATCATAAACAGATTCACTACCGAAAACATAGTTCTCGTAATGAATATTTGTTTCATGTGAATGTATGAAAGCTAAAACATCTTTTGTAACGAGAAGATATTGATTATCTTTTTTATCCAAGATTTTCCATTGGATAGATTCCGGACCATTTTTTAAATCATTATCCTGTTCGTAGTGTCCGAATTCAACGATATCACCGACCTGAAGCTGGTCTTTTGTTTTGCATACGTCATTGTTGCAGTAAGTTCCGGATGCACAAGGAGAGCAATTGCTGCCGCAGCATGCATTGGAACTGACAATGCATTGGTTATCAACGAGGTGGTAGTCTTTCTCACACTCGCGGATTTCGCATTTTCCCTGTTTGCACATACCATTAGCCACGCCTTGAGATTTACAATCAATTTTATCATTTCCACACACATTGAATGTATCTCCGACACACTGCCTGTCTTTAGGCAATGTATTGTCATCAAGATGCAGTCCCGTGATACAGGAAGTTACAACGCAATTAGCAATGTCGATAATTTTACCAGGCTGTTGAGAAGATAAAGATGTACCATTGACGCAGATAACAGTTTCAGCTGTGCTGTAGGCATATTCGCAGTTATTACCATGTTCTCCGCAATGTTCAACGGTGTTTTCTTCACATGAATTTTCGTAAAGATGGAAACCAGCCATACAAGTGGAAATCGAGCAAACGCCGTTATTGCAAGAGCCTTCTTTCCAGGCAGGAAGTTTAGTACAATCGTATTCATGCGCACCGCAATTCTGTAGATCATCGTTTTCACAATCACTGCCATTGGGGTGTTTTCCGGAACCGCAGGTGTTGTTTTCGAGATCGGGCACACAGACATTATTTTGAACTTTGTAACCTGGCTGGCATTCTGCCGGGGTGCATACATGTTCTGTGCAAGAGCCTGATTTCCAGCCCATCACAGAAGTTTCGCAGTTATTGTCATGACTTCCGCAATGCTCAATGCTGTCAGCTTCACAGTTATTATTATAAATATGATCTGTTTTTTCGCATTCATAAGGTGGTTCAAGATTGAGCCAAATTACAGGGCGAATTCCGCTTTTTAAGTAGTCTTCTTTTGGAAGGACGGTAATGCTGGTTATTGTTCCGCCCTGATATCCATCCAAATAATGCCAATAGAAAACGCCAGTCATAACACATGGAAAAGATGTACAAACCGGATTCTTTTTAACTTCACCATTGGTGTACGCTGTAATTGTATACAGGAAAATATTTGCAGCATAAGGCGAAACATAGGGAGGAATATCATTTTTGAAATTGATATTGTATTTTTTAGAGATCTGATCGACTTCACTTCTTGAGATCAGTCTAATTTTATCGGAAGTATCCAGCTTATTATCATCATCATGATAAGGAATGACCAGGATCTGACTTTGTTCAGTCGGGGTAAATGCCTTTTGAATGAAGTTATCATTGGTATAATCATGCATAAATAAATTTGCATCCTGATTATATCCATTAAGCCAGGACCGTACATCGCTGTTTGCCCAATAAGTTTTAAGATTACCCGGCTGAGAATCCGTATATGTAAAGAACATGGCATCGAGGATAGACTCGCTCATGAGCATGAATTTATCGCCATCGCGGTCAATGACGCGCCAGGTGATGGGTTCTTTGCCATTTTCGAGGTCATTGTCCTGTTCGTAATGACCGAAAGTATAAGAGCTGCCGACCGTGGGCATACATCCGCCTCGATTACACTCAAATGAATCGCTGCAAACGATTCCGTGTGCGCCGCAGTTATGGATGCTGTCGTCTTCGCAATTGCCATTGTAGGGATGTTTTCCTTTTCCGCAGTTATTTTGAGCAGGATCGACGATGCATTTTCCGGCATTAACTTTCATCCCTGTTGTACAAGCGGAAGCGATGCAAAGACCGTTTAAGCAGGAGCCGTCTTCCCATCCCGGAATAGCCAGTTCGCATTTGTAGTCATGCGCTCCGCAGTTCAAGGCGTTATCGTCTTCACACCCATCCCCAAATGGATGTTTATTTTCACCACAGTGGTTGTTGTTAGCATCCGGAACGCATGTATTGTAGTTAATTTTCATTCCAGACATGCATTCAGAGACGACGCATCTGTGGTTAAAACAAGCTCCATTTACCCACCCCATGACGGAAGATTCGCAGTTATTGTTATGAGCACCGCAGTTCTGCAAGGAATCGTCTTCGCAGGTATCGTTATAGACATGTTTATCGACACCGCATAGATTGGATTCGTCAATAGACGAAGACTCACCTGAGGAATCGCCGGAAGAAGATTCTCCGCAAGCTGTCAGAGCGAACATAGCCATAAGAATAGGGAAAAGACGAAAATACGATTTTGACATGAAATCACTCCATCGAAGCCCCAAAACAATCCCCCTCAGCTCAATGAGCGTGGAAAAGCGCCCCTGAGTGTGCTTAATACAAATGTCGAAAGCATATTAACACTGTGAGATGATACACAACAATAAAAAACGCCGCGTATTGCGAAGCAATAGCGGCGCTACCCCAAATTATTCATTAACAATCGCGACCTTAATAACGCCATCTTCATGATTTTCAAACAATCGATAAGCGGCTT
>JAZRWV010000252.1:0-1434 GCA_045599925.1 Myxococcota bacterium | reverse complement strand
AAGCATGGCAGGCTGCTGGGGTGCAATCGTTTCAAACGGCTGAGGCGTGGCACTCTGTGGCATAATCATGTTATTTGCAGCCGTTGGAGCCGGCATATTTCCAATCGTTTCGAAGCCATCGACGACGGCGAGTCGTTTTTCGGGCTCAGGAATGAGCTCAGATTTTTTCGCGAGTGCGGCTTCAATCGCATCGGCGCAAAGCTCGATGCTGGCAAGACCTGCAATCTTTTCGGCCGCTTCGCGAATGGGCTTGCGATAATTGGCATCTGCAACGGGCTGCGCGAGTGCCGCCGAAAGTTTAAGAAGCTGCGGGGCGAGGACGGCTGCATTCTCATGCGCGAGGAAGTTCAGACGTGCACTGGCTTCGCGATGAACGACATAAACTGAGGGAACCGCCGCATTCTGAAGCAGCAGGCCATTCGGATCGTCCGATTGTGCGACCGCGACATCAGCCATCGCAATGTAATCCGGAAGAGAATCCACGCGGCCGAACATGCGTGCATTGACGTTGTATTTCTGAGCAAGTATGCGGAGTTCATCGGCTTTTGCCTGTTCTCCGGCGTGATAGAAGAAAATCTGCATCGGCACTTTGATCAGCGAAAGCTGAATCATCAGCGTATGGAGATCCGAAAGCGCAAAACCGGACGCCATGACGAGCAAAATCGCGCCATTTTCGGACGAAAGCTTGAACCTGGCCATCGCATCTTCGTGCGAAAGCGAAGGACAATCCTTTTTAAGCGCGAGGTATCCGCCTTCAAAGATGCGGGCCGCATCCCAGTGAACATATTCGAGATAAGGGCGAAATGCCGGGTGCGGAATCACGATGGCATCAAGCGTTGAGGGCTGCCAGGTGTGATCGAGTGCCGTTTTGGGAAGAAAACCAATGCGCATGGCTTCCCAGTTCGTATCCAGAAGACCGTCGGGAGACGTGACGACAATGGCTCGATTCTGATTGACGGGATTTGCAGCTGGTGCAGCGGCAGACGCGCTCGAAGGTCCGATATCGTCAAAGCCGCCATTTTCCTTTTTTTCTGCAGGTTTTTCTGCATTATTTTCCGCAGGTTTTGCGACAAAGGGTTCGACAAAATCGCGGAGTTTCTGCATGCCGGATTCTGCGGCATTTCTAAATTCTTCCGCCATGCCACGGAACTCACCGGCTTTGCGCTGCAAGTCGCGGACAATGGTGTTTTTTCCCGAAATGCGAGAAGTCGAAACCTGATGTCCCCTGGATTGTAGAACTTCTGCAAGTGCGTGTATTTCTGCCGATTCAACAGCATTGTCATCAAAACGAATTTCAATCTGGAAGGAAGTTTTTTCTGCTGTCATGTGATCTCCGTGAAAAAATCGTCCACCCTCATCTGATTAAAAAAATCAGACCGAAACGGACACGATTTGCAAACGCATGTTCTGCTCCCGAATCGCCTAATTTGGGGC
>JAZRWV010000251.1:0-1418 GCA_045599925.1 Myxococcota bacterium | reverse complement strand
TGTTCTCTAGCTCTCATTTCTGTTTTACGGGCGTCCTCTCTGGGGGACTGATTCTTTCCTTATAAAATAAGGCACTTTGGAATTATTTTTTTATTTCAAAATTCCAATTTCTACTGAGTGGTTGCCCTGATAGCTATTTCTTCTGTGTAAAAAAAAACAAAATGGGGACTCGCGTCCCCATTTTGAATACCCCATTTTTGACTCAATTGCTTAGATCAAGTTCTTCAGTATATCTTCAATGCAGCTCGATACGTTTTTGCGACGTTCAGCCAGCATGCTGTTGTATTCTGCAACAATGCCATTAAATTTGTTCACAACAGCGAGAACCTCGTCATCAATGGCATTGAACTTCTCATCAATTTCTGCATATTTCGACCAGCCATCAACAAACAATGCAAGTTCATTGTAAGCTGATTCCATGGCTGCACGGGCTTTTTTAACCTGATTGGCTAGTCGCTGGGAATCGGTGACTGTTTTTTCTCCCCAAAGTGCCATAAATGAATCATTATTAGCTTTCAGGGATTCAAACCATTCGTCAACGCCTGCTGTTTTCATGACATCTGCTGGAATCTTCGAAATCAAAGCAATGATGGCTTTGATGGACTTGTATTCTTCTTCGTAAGGAAGTTCGGTCGGATCGTTGTTGCGTTTCCAGACTTCATAGATGGTTGCGGATGCGCGACGGACATTCTCATTCGGATGATCGAGACGGAGTTCAAGCTCTGCGTTCATCCCGCACCAACTCTGATCTACCGCAGTATCTTTTGCCTGAATCTCAAGAGAAATGAGTTCCGGCGATTCTTCAAGCACTTTGTCGAAATCATTTGCAGCATCTGCGAGTGCTTTGCTCGCTTTTTTGGCTGTATCTGAATCGCAGTTGTTCATGACATCACAAACTTTGCGACTGAATGCAAGGACTTCGTCGTGATTGAGTTTGTTAAGATTTATTGCTTGAATCATTTTCATTGAGACTTTCCTTCTGAGCTTTTCACAACACCATTGTCATGAATAATGGGCTATTATTTTAAGCAAAAATTTATGGCTTGAGTGCTTTTTATAGCTCCACAATGCTTTGGGCTGACATGCGTTCTATTCGCTCGCGGCCTTGTGCAAGCCGCCTTTCTTGCTCGTCAGAGGCTGGTTTAATTTCAATCACAATACCCTCTTTTTCCATCTCACCGGGAAGGGTTCCTTTCGGGATGCTGAAGGTTCCTCGCATTGTTTCCAGTACGATTTCTCCGTCATCAATGCGTTCTATGACGGCATATTCCATCGTGTTTTGGGGATGCACTGTCGGAACTTCTTTTGTCTGCGGGGCGTGATTCATCATAAAAGATGCGAATAAAGCTGCAATTAGATTCATCCAAGCATGTGTCATATCTCTTTCTCCTTTTTGAGGTTAGACAAGGGGACATCCC
>JAZRWV010000250.1:0-2469 GCA_045599925.1 Myxococcota bacterium | reverse complement strand
CGTTTGGTTGATGGTGCACTCGACACCATTCGCCGACACGGCGGAAACACCGACGATGTCGAAATCGTTAAAGTTCCGGGATGCTTTGAAATCCCCGTCGCAGCAGACAGACTTGCGGCTTCGAAAAAATTCGACGCCATCATCTGTCTTGGCGCACTGATTCGTGGCGAAACACCGCATTTTGATTATATCGCCGCAGAATGCACAAAAGGCATTGCGCAGCTTTCGCTCAATTACCACATGCCCATTGCTTATGGCGTTCTCACGGCGGATACGCTGGATCAGGCTATCAACAGAGCCGGAACCAAAGCTGGAAATAAGGGTGCTGAAGCCTCTCTGGCGGCTATTGAAATGGCGCAACTCTTTAAGAATCTCTAATCAATTTCGGGGGCATAAAGCCGAGGGGGAGCGTCGTATTGCGAGTATCGCAATAGACGCGTGGGGGACTCTTCCCCCACCCCAAAAATCAAAAAAATCGTCGTATTGCGAGTATCGCAATAGACGTTCAGGCATTTTCCTGAAGATAAACACACATTGTGAGCAATTATGGCTAAAAATAAAACAAACTGGACTCCGGAAGTCCTTCCCAAAGAATTATCCGAAACGAGAGCAGCGGCTGCCATCTGGCTTTATGCGATGCAGTACGATCTGGAACCCTTAAAGAAAGTCTGTGCCGATAAAGGCATTGCGATGAAGGACGACCTCGAAGTCGGCAAGATTCAGCCGGTTCTTAAGAAATGTTTTCCCGAAGCCGACATTGCGCAGGCCAAAGCCATGGTCAAACGCGAATCGCCATACGAGGACATCACCAATGAACTCCTCGACGAAGTCATGGCAACCACCCATACGGAAGGCTATGAGATTATCCCATGGCGTGAAGCGGTTTTGCGTGTACTCGCCATTGACTTTATGGCGTCCCCCAAGTCCTCGTCTGCACAGCTTTCAGAAAACGCCATCAGCCGTGTCACGGCTGTCGATGACAGACTGCGCGGAACGACTAAAAATGCCTGTCAGTTCATTTCCGGACAGCGCACGCGCCTTCGCAAGGCCATTCGCATGCTCGCGGTTGCCATGCTCTATCACATGCAGTATCGCAAGGAAATGACACTCGAAAACATCCAGGCAGACGTCATGCAGCTCGTCAAAACATGCCCGGATCCCGATTTTGTCTGCGATGAATTCCCGTTTGAAGGCTTTACATCTGACAACGGCGAAATCAATGCAAGAGGACGTTACGCGTTCTGCGAAACCGTTAAAGTCGTGCGCGAAATCAATGCAAAACGCAACGAAATCGACGAAATCATTCAAAATTCCAGCAAACGCTGGCGCATTTCCAGAATGTCTCTCATCGACCTGAACATTCTTCGCCTCGCCGCATACGAACTCTGCTTTGAACACATTTCGGCTCCGCGCGTACTCATCAACGAAGCCGTTGAACTCGCCAAGCTTTTCGGCGCTGAACAAAGCAAGAACTTCGTCAATGGCATTCTTCAGCAGCTCTGCAACGACAACAACATCGAAGTCGCATGAAACGCATTTTTCCCTGTCTTCTCATCACCTTGATGCTCACCGGATGCTTTGCCGACGTGAGCGATACGACATCTGCCATTGAGTATTCAAGGCAGGGAGACAACGAAATGCGCCATTATCGCCCCATTCATCGCACCCAGCGCGAATGGAGCATCGCAGAATCGGCCAAAACGCTGACCGTGAAAGCCGGCAAAGACCATCTCCGACTCAGCGTCCGAACTCCCGACCGAATCGTCGTTCGAAAAGGTGGAATCATCGTTGGAAACGTCGTTAAAACCGAAGATGGCGCACAATATGTCCCGATTAACAGCGAATCTCCGGCGAGTTCCATCTCCTGCCGTTCGACGCATCAAATCCAGATATCGGATAACAAACGGCAGATTTCCTGGACTTTCGATGACGAAGGCAATGCCTCTTCCGGCAACCTTTTTCTCAAGACCATTGGGCATCATCGATTTTCTGTGGCTCAAAAGACATCACAAAATGACAGTGCCCAAACATGCGAAGGAGTTGAAATCGAATCACCTTTTTCCGCCATTGGCACACTTGTTTTTCAGGAAGAAAAATGGGATCTGGCAGAACTCGCCGGATATGCTTGGTTTTTGACGAAAATTGATTCCATCTGCCTAAAATAATGCGTCATTATTGCGATTTTAAATGCTTTTGATGAGATTTAACAATTAACACTTTGCCTTTTGTTAGTTTAGTTAGCATTTTCCTAATTCAATGATGGCACTCTCAAATTGTTCTTTTTAATTATTATTCCCCATAAATGGTCTTAACATCTCGGAATTTTTTGCAATACACTTTCGCGGCAGGGGACGTTCGATTGTGAACGCTCCCTGCTTTCCTCAGTTCACAATATGAAATGCGCAACATTTCCCGCGCCTATTGGCGCTCCAATTTGCGCATTTCATTTGTTCACTGGGCTCTGCGATT